>NZ_JBLROA010000003.1:0-164694 GCF_047921505.1 Micromonospora sp. SL1-18
CGTGGCAGGCGGGTGCCGCCTCCCGGTCGGCTCCCGTCAACAGTGCGTCAACCAGGGGTTACGCGAGCAGGGCCCAAGGTCCCCATCTCGAGGGACCGGCTGCCCGCCGCAGCGTCGCGGTCGGGACCTTCGGCCCGTGCGCGAAATCGGGCTGTGGAGGTAGAAAGGACGGATGATCCGGGTGTTCCTGCTCGACGACCACGAGGTCGTCCGTCGTGGCCTTGCCGACCTGCTCACCAGCAGCGGTGACGTCGAGGTTGTCGGTGAGTCCGGCTCCGCCCAGGAGGCGGCTCGCCGCATCCCGGCGCTCCGCCCCGACGTGGCGATCCTCGATGCCCGGCTGCCCGACGGCAACGGCATCGACGTGTGCCGGGACGTCCGGGCCGTGGACTCCTCGATCAAGGGCCTGATCCTCACCTCGTACGAGGACGACGAGGCGCTGTTCGCCGCGATCATGGCGGGCGCCGCCGGGTACGTGCTCAAGCAGATCCGGGGCACCGACCTGGTCGACGCGGTGCGCCGGGTGGCCGCCGGGCAGTCCCTGCTCGACCCGGCAATCACCACCCGGGTGCTGGAGCGGATCCGCAGCGGCGTCGAGCAGCCACGCGAACTGAAGTCGCTCACCGAGCAGGAGCGGCGGATCCTGGAGTACGTGGCGGAGGGGCTCACCAACCGGGAGATCGCCGGCAAGATGTTCCTCGCCGAGAAGACCGTGAAGAACTACGTCTCCAGCGTGCTGGCCAAGCTGGGCCTGGAGCGGCGTACGCAGGCGGCGGTGCTGGCCACCCGGCTGCTCGGCCAGCGGCACTGACGACCCGGCCCGGCCGGACCGATCCGCCGGCGCTGGCCCGCGGCGCGGCTCAGTCGCGCAGCGGGACGCTCCAACGCAGCTCGGTGCCGTGCGGCAGCACCCGGCTCAACTGGAAGTCACCGTCGAGGCGCTCGGCCCGCTCGCGCAGGTTCACCAGGCCGCTGCGGGCCGCCTCCGGGTCGCAGCCGACCCCGTCGTCGGTGACCGTGACCGTCACCCGGCCGGCGTCGACCCGCACCGTCACCGACACCCGGTCGGCCTGCGCGTGGCGTACGGCGTTGGAGAGCGCCTCCCGGAGCACGGCGGTGAGCTCGGGACGCAGCTCGTCCGGGACGGCGCTGTCGATCGGGCCGATCAGGTCCAGGTGGGGCCGGTAGCCCAGCGACTCGGCGGCCACCTCGATCGCCTCACGGATCTCGGTACGCAGCGCTGCGCTCATCGGGGTGCGCAGTTCGAAGATGGTCCGCCGGATGTCCCGGATGGTGGCGTCCAGGTCGTCGACGGCGGCGTTGATCCGCTTTGCCACCTCGGGGCGCGCGTTCATCGCCCCGCTCTGCAACTGCAGGCCGGTGGCGAAGAGTCGCTGGATCACCACGTCGTGCAGGTCGCGGGCGATCCGCTCGCGGTCCTCCAGGACCACCAGCAGCTCCCGCTCCTCCTGGCCCCGGGCCCGCTCCATGGCCAGCGCGGCCTGACCGGCGAAGCTGTTGAGCAGCGCGACGTCGTCCTCGCCGGTGGGAGCGTGGTCGGGGCGGTGGGCGATCACCAGGACACCGTGCAGGGCGTCGGCCGCGGCGAGCGGCGAGACCACCGCCGGGCCGGCGACCACCGGGCGCGGCCAGGGGGCGGCCTCGGCGAGGTTGTCCAGCGGCTCGTGCCGGCCCTCGGTGACCGAGCCGGCGAAGGTGGTCTCGGCGGCCGGCAGCACCGCGCCGACCAGGGCCCCCACGCTCTCGTCGGCGCCGTCGACCACCTCGACGGTGAACTGGCTCTCGTCCTCGTCGTAGAGCAGCACCAGCGCCAGCTCCGCCTCGGCGACCTCCCGGGCACGCCGGGCCACCAGGGTCAGCGCGTCGGTGCGCCGGACCTCGCCGAGCAGCACCGAGGTGATCTCGGCGGTGGCGGCCAGCCAGCGTTCCCGCCGGTGCGCCAGCGCGTAGAGGCGGGCGTTCTCGACCGCCACGCCGGCCGCGGCGGCCAGCGCCACCACGATCTCCTCGTCGTCCTCGGTGAACTCGGCCGCGCCCTGCTTCTCGGCGAGGTAGAGGTTGCCGAAGACGTGGTCGCGGATGCGGACCGGCACGCCGAGGAAGCTGTGCATCGGCGGGTGGTTCGGCGGGAAGCCGTACGACCTGGGGTGCTGGGTGATGTCCGGCATGCGCAGCGGCCGGGGGTCGTCGATGAGCAGACCGAGCACGCCCCGGCCGTGCGGCAGGTCGCCGATCTTGGCGCGCAGCTCCGGGCCGATCCCGTGGATGACGAAGTCGTGCAGCAGCCGGTCGTGACCGATCACCCCGAGCGCGCCGTACTTCGCGCCGGCCAGCTCGCACGCCGCCTGCACGATCCGCTGCAGGGTGCTGCGCAGGTCGAGGTCGGTGCTGATGCCCACCACCGCGTCGAGCAGGGCACGCAGCCGCTCCCGGCTGGTGACCACCTCGCCGACCCGATCCAGCATCTCCTGGAGCAGCTCGTCGAGGCGCACCCGGGACAGCGGGGTCAGGCCCAGCGACGGGGTGACGTGCTCGTTCCGGGGATTCGGTGCGCTCGCCACCGGGCGATGGTATCGCCCGGCGGCCGACGGGGACGAGGCCTAGGCGCCGCCGGCGCGGACCGCGGAGGTGTCGACGACCTGCTCGGTGGCCAGGCGCGGGGTGTGCGGTGGCCCCGCGTGCGCCGGGTCCGCGAGCCCCAGCCGCAGCGCCAGGAACGGGAAGCCGAGCCCGGCAAGCAGCCGCCGCACGGTCTGCCGGGTGCCTTGCACCTCCACCACGCCGCTGAGCGGCACCATCGACACGCCGAGCCGGGTGGCGGTCAGCCAGGCGGCGGAGAGTCCCTCACCGGCGCGCAGCCAGTTGTCCGGCTCGTCCTCGGTGTTCCAGAGGATCCCGTAGACGGCCGCCCGGTCGTGCCCGGGCCCGACCGGCAGGGTGCCGGTGCGGCCGAAGTCCCGACCCGGCACAGTGGTCTCCGGCGCCCGCTCGGGCAGCACCTCGGGCGGCAGCCCGGTGCCCGCGTCGGCCCGGCTGGTCCAGTACTCCAGCTCCTCGCGCAGCTCCGGCTCCTCGGCCGCGATGGCGGCGGCCTGCCCAGCCGCGGCGGCCAGTTCCAGCACCTGGTCCGGGTGCAGCACCTGAAGCCGTACCCCCTCCGCGCCGGCCGCCTGCACGATCGCGTCGACGGCCGGGCCCGGCACCGGTTCCTCGCGGACCGGCCGGCGGTCGGTGTGCCGGACCTGCATGCACTGCACGAGATGCATCGCGTCCGGGTCCGCCCCGGTGTGCCGGAACCCGGTGAGCCGGGCGAGCAGCTGCGGCTGCGTCGGGTCGGGCAGCCGCTCCACCACCGCCGTCCAGCCCTCGGCGGCCAGCGCCACGCGCGCGTGGTGCAGCGCCGCGCCGCAGCTCAGCGTCACCAGCCGGTTCTCCGGGTCGGTGGCGGCGAGCCGGGGATCGCGTACCACGCGCAGTTCCAACGCGTCGGAGAGCACCTTCCAGCGCCACGGCTGGGTGTTGTGCACCGAAGGGGCGCGACCGGACGTCGCGGCGGCCTCGGTGAGCGCGGTGGTCAGGGCCCGGCCGGTAGCGGGCGTCTCGTGGCTCATCGTCACGACCTTTCCGTTTCCCTCATCGTGCCCCCTCTTCCCGGATTACCGCGACCGGGCAGTGCGCGTGGTGGATGAGCTGCTGGCTGACCGAGCCGAGCAGCATGCCGCGCAGCCCGCCCCGGCCCCGGCTGCCGACCACCACGAGCTGCGCCTCGCGGCTCGCCTCGACCAGCAGCGCGGCCGGGTTGCCCGGGGCCACCTGGACCTCGACGGGCACGTCGGGAAAGGTCCTCCGCCACTGGGCCAGCTCCTGCTCGACCGCCGCCCGTTCGGTGGCGGTGGCCTGCTGCGGGTCGAAGCCGGGCACCCGCCGGTCACCGGGCGGCCCCCAGGCCCGGAGCACCCGCAGCGGGACGTCCCGCTGGGCGGCCCGCTCGACGGCGAAGCCGAGGGCCCGCAGCGATGATTCGGAGCCGTCCATGCCGACCACCACCGGACCGGAGGTGGCCGCCTGCCCGTCGCGTACCACCACGACCGGGCAGTGGGCGTGGGCGGTGACGGAGACCGCGGTGGAGCCGGCGAGCAGACCGGCGAACCCGCCCTGCCCCCGGCTGCCGAGCACCAGCATCCCCGCCTGGGCCGAGCGTTCCTGTAGCACCAGGGCGGGCGGGCCGTCGAAGACCTCGCCGTGCACGGTGAGGCCGGGTCGGTCGGCGGCGGCGTCCGCCGCCGCCGACCGGACCATCTCCTCGACCTGGCGTCGGGCCGTGTCGTCCGGCCAGATCCCGGGCGCCACGCCGGGGCCGACCCAGCCGGCCACCGTCAGCCATTCGAAGACGTACGCCAGCCGCACCGGCCGGCCCGAGCGGCCCGCCTCGTCCAGCGCCCAGTTCATGGCCACGGTGGCGTCGACGGAGCCGTCGTAGCCGACCAGGATCTCGTCGGAGCTCACGGTGCTCACCTGCCGCTCCGCAGGCCCTGCTCGGTCTCGCGGATCCACCGCCACTCGGCGACCCGGGGATCGTCCTCGCCGTACCTGCGGGTGTGGTCGCGGCAGGACTGCCGGGCGTCGACCATCTCCTGGCGCAGGTGCGCGGCGCGCGAGGCGAGCCCCGGCACCCGGTCGATGACGTCGATGACCAGGTGGAAGCGGTCGAGGTCGTTGAGCATCACCATGTCGAACGGCGTGGTGGTGGTGCCCTCCTCCTTGTAGCCGCGCACGTGCAGGTTGCCATGGTTGGTCCGCCGGTAGGTGAGCCGATGGATCAGCCACGGGTAGCCGTGGTAGGCGAAGATGATCGGCCGGTCGCGGGTGAAGATGGTGTCGAACTCGTTGTCCGGCAGGCCGTGCGGGTGCTCCGACGGCGGCTGCAGGCGCATCAGGTCGACCACGTTGACCACCCGGACCCTCAGTTCGGGCAGGTGCTGACGGAGCAGGTCGGCCGCGGCCAGGGTCTCCAGCGTCGGCACATCGCCGGCGCAGGCGAGCACCACGTCCGGTTCGGTGCCCTGGTCGGTGCTGGCCCAGGCCCAGATGCCCAGGCCGCGCCGGGCGTGCTGGATGGCCTCGTCCATGGTCAGCCAGTTCGGCGCCGGCTGCTTGCCGGCCACGACCACGTTGATGTAGTGCCGGCTGCGCAGGCAGTGGTCCATGGTGGAGAGCAGGGTGTTCGCGTCCGGTGGCAGGTAGACCCGCACCACCTCCGCCTTCTTGTTCATCACGTGGTCGATGAAGCCCGGGTCCTGGTGCGAGAAGCCGTTGTGGTCCTGCCGCCAGACGTGGCTGGACAGCAGGTAGTTCAGCGAGGCCACCGGCTCCCGCCAGGGAATGAGCCGGGTCACCTTGAGCCACTTGGCGTGCTGGTTGACCATCGAGTCGACGATGTGGATGAACGCCTCGTAGCTGGTGAAGATGCCGTGCCGGCCGGTCAGCAGGTAGCCCTCCAGCCAGCCCTGGCACAGGTGCTCCGACAGCACCTCCATCACCCGGCCGTCGGGCGAGAGGTGATCGTCGCCGGGCACCGTGTCGGCCACGAACGCGCGGTCGGTGACCTCGAAGGCGGCGCCGAGCCGGTTCGAGGAGACCTCGTCGGGCCCGAAGAGCCGGAAGGCCTGCGGGTTACGGCTGATCACGTCGCGGACCCAGGGGCCGAGCGCCCCGGCCGCGCCGGCGACCGGCTCGCCCGGCTGCCGCACGTCGACCGCGTAGTCGCGGAAGTCGGGCAGGTCCAGGTCGCGCAGCAGTCGTCCGCCGTTGGCCACCGGGTTGGCGCTCATCCGCCGGTCGCCCGTGGGCGGCAGGGCGGCCAGCTCGGCGACCGGACCGCCGGTGGCATCGAAGAGTTCCTCCGGCCGGTAGCCGCGCAGCCAGCGCTCCAGCTCGGCCAGGTGCGCGGGATTGTCCCGCACCTCGTTGATGGGCACCTGGTGGGCGCGGAAGGTGCCCTCGACGTGCTTGCCGTCGACCTCCCTGGGGCCGGTCCAGCCCTTCGGCGTACGCAGGATGATCATGGGCCAGCGGGGGCGCTCGACGGGGCCGCCGGAGCGGGCCCGGCGCTGGATCGCGGCGATCTCGTCGACCGCCCGGTCCAGGGTCGCGGCGAGGCCCTGGTGGACCCTGGTCGGGTCGTCGCCCTCGACGACGTACGGCTGGTAGCCGTAGCCGCGCATCAGTTCGAGCAGCTCCTCGGCGGGGATCCGGTCCAGCACCGTGGGGCTGGCGATCTTGTAGCCGTTGAGGTGCAGGATGGGCAGCACCGCGCCGTCCCGGGCCGGGTTGAGGAAGACGTTGGACAGCCAGCTCCCGGCCAGCGGGCCGGTCTCCGCCTCGCCGTCCCCGATCACGCAGGCGACCAGCAGGTCCGGGTTGTCGAACGCGGCCCCGTACGCGTGGCTGAGCGCGTAGCCCAGCTCACCGCCCTCGTGGATCGAGCCGGGCACCTCGGGTGCCACGTGGCTGGGGATGCCACCGGGGAACGAGAACTGGCGGAACAGCCGGGCCATGCCGGTCTCGTCCCGGCCCACCGAGTGGTAGAGCTCGCTGTACGTGCCCTCCAGCCAGGTGTTCGCCACCATGGCGGGGCCACCGTGGCCCGGGCCGGTGACGAAGATGGCGGACAGGTCCCGGTCGACGATGACCCGGTTGAGGTGCGCGTAGATCAGGTTGAGGCCGGGGCTGGTGCCCCAGTGCCCCAGCAGCCGCGGCTTGACGTGCTCGGGCTTCAGCGGCTCGCGCAGCAGCGGATTGGCGAGCAGGTAGATCTGCCCGACGGTGAGGTAGTTGGCCGCTCGCCAGTAGGCGTCAAGCCGGCGCAGCTCGTCTGCGGTCAGGGGGCTGTGCAGGTCGAGAGCGGTGTCCATGCGGCAATAGCCTCTCGTGGCTCGGGGACTTCTGCCACCCGAGGGCGGATCTCCGCCCGGGCATGCCCAGCGTCCCCGTCCGGGCCGGTAGCGGATCAGGGCCGTTGGCCCCGGACGGCGCGGGCATCATGGCCTCTCCACACCTTCCGCGCCGAGTCCACGGACGACGATCACCGGCGCCGGGGAGTGGTAGAGCAGCTTCTGGCTGACCTCGCCCAGCATTCCCCGCAGCGGATCCTCGCCCCGCGCCCCGACCACGGCCAGCTGCGCCGAGCGGGACTGTTCGACCAGGACGCCGCCCGGGTCGCCGGGCAGCGTGTGGCACTCGACGGCGACCGTGGGGTGCCGGGCGGCGTGTCGGGCCACCGCCTCGGCCAGCGGGTCGCCGTTGTGGTCGGGGCGGCCGGGCTCGACGACCCGGATCGCGAGCAGCCGAGCGCCGCGCCGCTCCGCACAGTCAAAGGCGTAGCCGAGGGCGGCGTCGCCGGACGGTGAGCTGTCCACGCCGACCAGCACCGGCCCCTGCGGTGGCGGCTCCGCCCGGCCCACCAGTACGGGGCAGCCGGCGCGGGCGGCGACCTGGATGGCCGGGGCGTCGGATGGTACGCAGGTCGGGCAGGAGGCTATCCCGCCGTCGCCGAGGGCCACCAGGTACGCCGACTCGGCGGCGCGCAGCAGCGCCTCGACCGGTGCGCCCTCGACGATCTCCCCCCGTACCGGGATGGTCGGCTCGACCTCGGTGGCTGCCTGCTCGGCGCGTTGCAGCAGGTGCTCGGCGGCGACGCGCGACCCGGCCACCGACGGCTCCCGCAGGGCCGCCGTCCAGTTGAAGGCGTGCAGCAGGTGCAGCAGCCGATCGTGCACGGCGGCCTCTCGGGCGGCCGTGCGGACCACCTGGAGGTCCTCCTCGGACCCACCGACACCGACCACCACCGCGTCGTAGGTGGGCGTGGCCATCCCGCCTCACCTCCCGCCCGCACTCTCCTCACCCACCGTAGCCGCGGACGCGTCCGTATGGACCGAGACGGCCGAACCGCCGCCGGCCCCACCGAGGGGCGCGGTGGTGGTCAGCGGGGAGTGGGGACGGTGGGGAGCACGCGGACCACCACGGCGGTGGCATTGTCGTCGCCGCCCTCGTCCAGCGTGGCGGAGAGCAGGGCGTCGACGGTCCGCGCCGGGTCGCGCCGCGCGGCCAGCAGGTCCCGTAGCCGGTGGTAGCCGAGCTGGTCGCTCACCCCGTCGGTGCAGAGCAGCCAGGTGTCGCCGGTCCGCAGCGGGACGGCCAGCACGTCCGGCTCGGGCTTGTCCGGATGGCCGACGTAGCGCAGCAGCTGGTAGCGGGCCCGGGCCGCCTCCGGCGAGTTCGCCGGCCACCAGCCGTGCAGCAGTCCGAGCCAGGCCAGGGTGTGGTCGACCGTCATCAGCTCCAGCAGCCCGTCGCGCAGCCGGTAGGCCCGCGAGTCGCCGAGCTGGACCAGCCAGCCCTGCTCGCCGTCCGGCTCGGCGACCAGGGCGGTCAGCGTGCAGCCGGTCAGCCCGGCCAGTCCCGCCCCGGCCTGGCGTACCCGGAGCTGGGTCTCGGCCGTGGCGGCGCGCAGCTCGCGCGCGCCGAAGGTCGGCCAGCCGGCGCGGACCTCCGCCACGAACGTGCTCATCGCGGTGGCGCCGGCGACCCGGCTGCCCTCCCCGTCGCCCATGCCGTCGACGACCGCGGCGAGCGGCAGCTCCGGGTCGACGTGCAGCACGTCGAAGTTCTCCGGGTAGTGGTGCCCGACCACGCTGCCGCCGGCGATCTCCAGGGTGAGCCGCCCGACGGCCAGCCGACGGGTGGCGTCGACGGGTCGGTCCGGTGAGCGGCGGCGGAACATCAGCGGACGGTAACACCGACCGAGGCCCGCGACCGGCGGGTCGCGGTCGTGTCGGGCCGATCAGTACGAGGCCGACGACGACCACCTGACCGCCCGCGCGCTCGTCGGTGGTGTACGCGACCCGCGAACCGGGTACAGCGCGCCTCGCGGCCGACAAGGGAGGTGCGGGGTGACCGCGGTCAAGGAAACCACGCTGGACGACGAGCTGGCCAAGGCCGGCCGGGAGGACTGACCGGACGCCGATGCTGCGCGTGATGACCTGGAACATCCTTACCGGCGGACGGGACCGCGACGGGACCGACCGGTGGGACCGGATCGTCGCGGTCGTCACCGCGCAGCGCCCCGACGTGCTGGCCCTGCAGGAGCTGCGCGGGCTCGACCGCGCCGGCCGGATGGCGGAGCTGGCCGGCGGGCTGGGCATGACGCCGTACCTGGCCCGCTCCTGGTTCGGGCAGCCGGTCGCGGTGCTGGTCCGCGCGCCGCTGCGGATGCTCCGCTCCGGCCGGGTACGCCGCCCCTTCCACCACGCCACCGCCCAGGTCCAGGTGGCCACCGGGGCCGGTCCGCTGACCGTGTTCAGCACCCACCTGAACCCGTGGTCCGGTGGGCGGCGGCGGATGGAGGCGGATTGGCTCGCGGCGGCGGTCCGGCGCACCGGGGGTCGGCTGGCCCTGCTCGCCGGGGACCTGAACACGCTCGACCCGACCGTCGACCACACCGCGCGGCTGGCCGGCCTGCCCTCCCGGTACCGGCGGCGGCACCTGCGCCGCGACGACCGTACCGTCGACACCCGCGCGGTGGCCCGCCTGCTCGACGCCGGCCTGGTCGACCTCTGGCCGCACACCGGTGGCGGCGAGGGCACGGCTGGTCCCGCCGGCGCGGCCTGCGCCCAGGAGGACGACGGCGGCGAGCCGGACGGGCCGACCGTGCCGACCCGGCACGGCGGGGCCGAGTTCGCGGCGATGCGCCTGGACTACCTGCTCGCCACCCCGGAGCTGGCCGCCCTGACCCGCGCGGTCCGCGTGGTCCGCGGCGGCGACGCCGACACCGCCTCCGACCACTATCCGGTCGTCGCCGACCTGGCGCTGACGGCCGACTGAGCCGGCTGTTGCCGCAGATGGCTACGGTGACGCCGTGACCGGCACCCCAGCCCTGCGCCCGTCCGACCCGCCCCGGCCCACACTGCCGCCGCGGGCGGACGCCACCGCAGTGCCCGGCACCCCGACCGGCCCGCCCGCTCCGGGCCGCCCGGCCACCGACGGACAGCCGCCTCCGCTGGTCGCGGCCGTCGCCCGCGGCATCGCCCTGGCCGTGGTGCTTCCGGTACGCCTCGGGTGGGAGCTGGCCGTCGCCACCGGTCGGCTGCTGGACCGGTACCTGCTCACGCCCACCG
Organism: Micromonospora sp. SL1-18; assembly: GCF_047921505.1. Lineage (NCBI taxonomy): Bacteria > Bacillati > Actinomycetota > Actinomycetes > Micromonosporales > Micromonosporaceae > Micromonospora > Micromonospora sp. SL1-18. The sequence continues at coordinate 10,197 of NZ_JBLROA010000003.1, forward strand.
GTCGGTTCCTGTACCGCTGGCTGCTGCTCCCGCTGGCCTGGACCGCGCGGACCCTGCTGTGGCTGCCGCTGGTGTGGCTGGCCAGGGGGCTGGCCTGGGCCGCGGTGCGCCTGCTCTGGCAACCGTCGGTGTGGTTGGCGCAGCGGGTCGCCTGGGTGGTGGTGCACGCGCTCTGGCGTCCGCTGGCCTGGGCGGCCCGGCATCTGCTGTGGGCGCCGCTGGCCTGGTTGATCCGGGAACTGGTGCTCCGGCCGCTGCGCTGGTTGGCCCGGGTGCTCGCACCGGTGGGGCGGGCGCTGCTGGCCGGGCTGCGGGTGCTCGCCCGCGCGCTCGCTGCCGGGCTGGCGATGCTCGGCCGGGGGCTGGCGGCCGCTGCTCGGGCGCTCGCCGCCGGGCTCATCGCCGTCGGTCGGGTGCTGGTGTACGCGATCGTCGGCGCCTGGCGGCTCGCCGGACGGGTGCTCCGCTTCCTCCACAGGGTGCTGCTGCGCCCGGTGGGGCGGGCCGTGCGCTGGCTGTGGCGGCACACCGCCGTACCGCTGGGGCGGGCCGTCCGCGCCGGCTGGCGGGCCACCGTCGTCCCGGCGGCGCGGGGGGTGCGGGCGGTGTGGCGGGCCACGGTCGGGCCGACCCGCCGCTGGCTGCGCCGCGCGGTGCTGGACCCGGTCCGGCTCACCAGCCGGGAGGTGCTCACCGCCCTGGGCCTGCGCCGCTGACGCCCGCGTTCTGCTGTCACCATAGGCGGTTCAGCGGAGCAGGTTCAGCAGCACGGTCAGCACCACCGAGGCGAGGACCGAGAAGAGGATCATCAGCAGGCAGCCGAGACCGCCCCCGGCCGGTCGGATCTCCGTGTTCCCGATACGCATGGACTCCACCTTTTCAGGCGGACGGGTCACAGCTCGCGCAGCCGGGGCAGCAGTTCCTCCTGCGCCCAGTCCAGGAACATCGGCTGGCCGTCGCCGCCGACCTGCACCAGCGCCACGTGGGTGAACCCGGCGTCGATGAACTTCCCGAACGCCTCGACGTGCCGGTCCACGTCCGGCCCGCAGGAGATGCTCATGGCCACGTCCTCCTCGCGGACGAACTGGGTGGCCCCGGCGAACGCGTTCGGGTCGGGCAGGTTGGCGTTGACCTTCCAGCCCAGGTTGAACCAGCGGAACTGGTCGTGCACGATCTTGCGGCACTCGGCCTCGTCCGGGCCGTAGCAGATCGCCACCTGCCCGTGGCGGGGCCGGCCCGCGCCGCCGGCCTGCTCGTACATCTCGATCAGCTGCGGCAGCGGCTCGGTGGCGATCATTCCGTCGGCGTAATCGGCGGCGAGGGTGGCCGACTGCCGGCCGGACGCGGCGACGGCCATCGGCACCGGATGCTGCGGCCGGTCCCAGACGTACGCGTCGGGCACGTCGTAGTGGTTGCCGGAGAAGGTCAACGTCTCGCCGTTGAGCAGCGGCCGGATGATCTGCAGCGCCTCCTCGAACATCTCGTGCCGCTGCTCCACGTGCGGCCAGCCGCCGACCACGTGCTCGTTCAGGTTCTCCCCAGCGCCGAGGCCGAGGGTGAACCGGCCGTCCGAGAGCACCCCGATGGTGCTGGCCTTCTGTGCCACCAGGGCCGGGTGGTAGCGGCGGATCGGGCAGGTCACGAAGGACATCAGCCCGATCCGGCTGGTGGCGTGGGCGACCGCCCCGAGCACCGACCAGGCGTAGGGGGAGTGACCCTGCGACTCGAGCCACGGGTAGTAGTGGTCGGACACGACCAGGTGGTCGAAGCCGGCGGCCTCGGCGCGTACGGCATGGTCGACCAGTTCCTTCGGGCCGGACTGCTCGCACAGCAGGGTGTAGCCGACGCTGACCATGGCGCCTCTCCTTCCCGGGCGGATCCTCACCGGATACCCCGGCACGCGGCGGTCAACCCTGTGTCCGCTGGAACGGTGGGGCCCGGGGGTAGACCCCGGGCCCATCGTGTGAGTGGCGTCTTACATGGTGAGGCGGACGACCTGGGGGTCGTGGTCGCTGGCGCGGTCGGCGAATTCGGAGTTGACGTGCACGACGTCGTACTGGCTGGCGGTGAAGGTGGTGCTGGCGCAGATGTGGTCGAGGACCTGGGAGTTGCCGTCGTAGACGTAGCTGTACCGCTCGCCGACAGGCAGGGTGGTGATCAGGTCGGTCATCGGGGTGCCGGTGAGCAGGTTGGTCATGGTGCCGGAGAACTCGAAGTCGTTGATGTCCCCGAGCACCACGACGCGGGCTGAGGACTGGACCGCGAAGATCTGCTTGACGAAGGTGTTGACCAGGCTGGCCTGCGCCTGCCGCTTCGTCTCGGAGCTGCGGGTGGGCGGCTGCACGCGGGCGTACAGCGGCTGGTCACCGCCCTTGGAGGAGAAGTGGTTGGCGATGACGATGACGGTCTGCCCCTGGAAGACGAACTCGCCGGCGAGCGGCTTGCGGGTCGACGCCCAGTTGGTGTTGCTCGGGCTGATCCGGCCCGGCGAGTACGACAACTGCGCCTTGCCGCCGTTGTTCACCACGGAGACGGCGGCGGTGGCGGTGCCGCCGGGCCGGTCGGTGAACGAGACCCGGGCCGGGTTGAACAGGAAACCGACGCGGATGTTGCCGCCCGGCTCGCCGCCGTCCGCGTTGTTCTGCGGGTTGATCTGGCGGTACTGGTAGGTGGGGCCGCCGGCGGCGGTGATCGCGGAGATCAGCTTGTTGAACGTCTGGTCGGCGGCGACAACGCCGTTGTCGGTGGGGCCGTTGTTGTCCTGCATCTCCTCCAGCGCCACGATGTCGGGCGAGCGGAGGTTGGTCACGACGCCGGCGGCGAGGCGGTCGAACTTCGACTGCGGGTCGGTCGGGTCGAGGTTCTCCACGTTGTACGTGGCCACCGCGAGATGGTCGGTGGCCTGCGCGGCGGTCTGCTCGCCGGCGAGGCGGTTGTCCTGCCGGGCGCCGAGGGTGGACGCGGCGATCAGGTAGCCGCCGAAGTTGTCGTAGTCCAGCGGGCCGACGGTGGAGCCGACCAGCACGTCACCGACGTTCGCCTGCGGGAAGGCCGCACCGGTCAGCGACTCCACCTTGAGCCGGCCCGAGTTCTGCGACGCGTACGAGCCGTAGACGGTGCCGCCGCGCGGGGTCGGGTTCTGGTTGGGCTTGGCGGTGACGAACAGTTCGTTGTACTTGGTGGACGCCCCGACGACGCGGGCGTTGTCGATCTGGACGCGCATGCCCTCCAGCGACTCGAAGAGGTCCAGCGCGTACGCCGACGGGTCCAGCGTCAGCGACTCCAGGCTCCCGGTGGGTGCGTAGGTGTCCGGGATGGACGCGTCCGTGAGCACGACGGGGGCCGGCAGCGGGTTGCCGGTGGACAGCGTGGTGACCGACGGGTAGGTGATCTCGGTGAGCGACTGGCCGCCGTTGGTGGAACCCCCCGGGTAGTACTCGGACACGGTCCCCGTCACCCGGACCATCGCGCCGATCGCCGGGATCGTGCCGCCGTAGACGTAGATGCCCTCGCTGGTGCGCGGGTCGCCGTCGGGGTTGGGCTCCTGGATCCAGTAGCCCTGCCCGGCGCGGGTCGCGGTCACCACGCCCGTGACGGTCACCTGCCCGGAGGTCGACTTACGCTTGGTGCCCTGAACCGTGTGGATACTGACCGTGGCGGCCGACGCCGGCACGGCGACCAGGCCCGTTGCGACCACAGCGGCACACGACAACACACTCAGCATGCTGAGCCGAAGGCGCGAAATGCCCATCAGGTTCCTCTCATCAGCTCCGCTCCGGCCGGCTCGGCCGGACGCCCAATGCGATCACGGGTATCGATATTTTAGGTAGCCTGATGATGTCGCGTTCGTAATGTGATCATGACCAGGCCGAAGCTGACGGGTACGGCGGCAAGCGCGGCCAATGCGGCAAGCGCGGCCAATGTGGCCGGACAGTTGCTGGGCGTGGCCGGGGTGGCTCAGCGGGGGTTCGCGCCCGCGGACGAGGGTCGCCCGGGCCTGCCGACCGCAGCCGCGATCGCCCGCCCCAGGTCGAGGGTGGGATCGGGGAACGCGAGTTGGTGCAGGATGATGCCGTCCAGTTGGTCGAGGATCTGTCGGCACTCGGCCTCGGGGGCGGTGGATCCAACCGCCCGTAACCATTGCGCGCCCCACTCCCGGATCGCCCGCTGCGCCTCGGCGAGCCGCGGTTGCAGTTCGGGACGCAGGGCCGCCTCGACGAAGACGCTGTAGCGGGCGATGGTCATGACCCGATCTGGGCCTACGGCGCGGTGAACGTAGGCGGTGAGCGCAGCGGCCAACTCGGCACGGCTGCGGAGCCGCACCAGATCGGCGATGGTTTCCCAGGCGGCCCGTTCGCGCGCGGCGAAGCGCGCGACCACCGCGTTCACGAGCGCGTCCCGGGTCTTGAAGTAGTTCGACGTCGAGCCCGCCGGCATTCCCGCAGCCGCGTCGACCGCGCGGTGGGTAAGCCCGCGCATGCCCTGGGTGCCGATGACGGCGATCGCGGCGTCGAGCAGGACCTCTTGACGGGACGGCACCAGCTGATACTACAGCAGTAGTCGTAGGACAACAGCTGTAGTAGCTTCGTGGGTATGGTCGATACTGCGGCGATCATCGGTGGCGGCATCGGCGGCCTGGCGACAGCCATCGCCCTGCGGCGGAGCGGCTGGCGAGTGACCGTCTACGAACGAGACGCCGAGATCCCGGCGACGGGCACCGCGTTGGGCATGTGGCCGGCCGCCCTGCGCGCCCTGGACACGCTCGGCGTGGGCGACGACGTCCGCAAGCTGGGCCGGCGGCAGAGCGTCGGGGAGTTCCGCCGACCGGACGGCACCCGGATCGCCACGATCGACACCGCCAGGCTGGAGCGGCGCAGCGGCGACCCGGTCTACCTGTTGTCCAGACCGGCGCTGCTGACAGTCCTGCACCGCGCGATGGGCGAAACGGCGCTGCGGTTCGGCACGCCGCAGGTGCGGCAGTTGACGCGACTGCGCGAGGAGTTCGACCTGGTGGTGGCCGCCGACGGCGTCTTCAGCCAGGCTCGCACGGAGTTGCTCGGCGAGCGGTACCGGGCCCGGTACTCCGGCGGCACCGCCTGGCGCGGGTACGTCGAGAACATGCCCACCGACAGCTTTGTCGAGACCTGGGGAGCGGGCGCCAAGTTCGGCGTCACACCCCAGGAGGGCGGGCGGACGAACTGGTACGCCGCCGCCGCCGCGCCGGAGGGCAGTTTCACCCCCGGTTCGGAGCTGGCCACCCTGCGGCGGCGGTTCGGCTCGTGGGCAGCCCCGGTCCGCGCCGTGCTCGACGCCATCAGCGAATCGGAGGTCCTGCGCCACGACGTGTACGTGACGCCGTGGTTGCCGACGTTCACCCGGGACAACGTCGCGCTCATCGGCGACGCGGCCCACGCCATGACTCCGGACCTAGGTCGAGGCGGGTGCGAGGCACTCATCGATGCCGTCACCCTGGCGGCCTGCCTCCGTGACGCCCCAGCGGTACGGGACGGGCTGCGCGCCTACGACCGGCAGCGGCGCCGGCCCACCCAACGCTTGGCCCGTATCTCGAACGTGGCGGCGCGGATGAACCGGATGCGCCGAGCCCTCTGGATCCGTGACGGACTGCTCCGGGCCAGCATGCTGACCGGACCACCGGACTGACCCTGCGGAAGGCGGCCTCGGGACGAGGCGGGTTCGAACGCCCACCGAGAACTGTGCCTGCTGAACTGGACTGCTCAGCGGTTCCGCTGTCGGTTGACCTCGGAATCGATGGCTCCCTCGATCTGCTCGAGGAACCCGGCGATGACGCGGAGGTCACGCTCGTCGTACTTGGCCATGACACCGCGCCAGGCGCGGATCAGCGGCAGGAACACCGGCGCGATGTCTGAGCGCGCGCGATCGGGTTGAAGTTCGACGAGGACGCGCCGGCGGTCGGCGGGGTCTCGGACGCGTGCGACCAGACCGGCCAGTTCCAGCCGGTCGATCAGACCGGTCATGGATGCCGTGGTCAGGCCCGTGCGGCGGGCCAGTTCACCGGCGGTGAGCGGGCCGTGCTGCAGCATCTGGATGCAGCGCATGTCGGTGGCGTTCACCCCGATGACCCCGGCCGCCACCTGGTTCATCTCCGTGGCGCGCTCGATGGTGCTGCCGATGCGCTCGGTGATCTCCCCGATCAATCTCGAACTTTCGCTGGACATCGCCGCTCCCTTAGGTAACCGCTTATCTAGGAAGCCTAGCGATCAGGTTTCCGAGAACCTAGGTTACACCGCGTGGTTGCCCATCTGCGACCACCCGTACGTCAGGAGGAGACGATGCGTGAACGACGCGTGACACCCGTTCGACGGTGGGTTCGCCGGCTTGCCCCCCTCACGATGGCGCTGACCGTGGTTGTGGCCGGCCTGCCACCGCAGCGCGGAGCCGAAGCGGCGGACGCCGGGGGAGCGGATCTCGGACAGTATCTGGGCAGGTGGAACTACGACCTGCCCGACCGCGCCGACATGACGAACATCGCGGTGATGAACCTGCCGAACGGCGGGCTGCAGGCGCCGCAGATCGGGGACATCGTGTTCACCCTCGGCGACGACGGCGGGATCATCGGCCGGACGGACGTCGGGTGCACCTGGCGGTTCAAGGCTGCCTCCCGCAGGTTGGAGCTCGACCCGCCAGCCCAGCTCTGCCACAACCCCACCCTGCACGTCTCCTACACGATCACGAGGTGGACCGTCAGCGTGGACGGCAAGCGAGAGCGGGAGACCGTCATCGCCAAGAGTCACCATCCCGACCGCGACTACGACTTCGTCCTGGACAAAGGAGCCCGTACCAAGGCCAATGACGACCCCAACGCCGCGCGACCGTTCCTCGGCACCTGGACGTACGACCCGTCCGATCCACAGTCCAGGATCAACATCCGCACCACCCAGTACACCGCCCCGGACGGCGCCCCGAGAATGATCGAGTCACCGCAGCAGGGTCAGGTCACCATCACCCGGGACTACGCCAACAGGATCACCGTACGGACCGACGAGGGCTGCACCTGGACACTGCTGGCGCGCGGCAGCACCGCCAAGCTCGATCCCCCGGTCCAGACCTGCATGCTCCCCAGCCTCGCCGCGATCACCCTCACCTACTACACGATCGTCACCGACGGGAGGCGGCAGGCCGCCATGATGGTCGGCACGGATGAACGCGGCGGCACCTTCGTCCTCAGCAGCGGCGTCCTCACCAAGCGGTAACGGCCACGCGGGACCGACGAGACCGGTGGCCGCCAGGCCCGCCGCGACCCAGGATCGCAAGACAGCGCGGGTCATCGCCGCAGGCCGCCTGCGGTTTTCCGGAGCTGACCCTAAACGCTGACCTCATGCAGCAGCACAGGCAAATCGCCCAGAGCAGCGAACACGGCCCATCCCAACGCGGGTCGGTGTCGCTGTGCTCGGTCGTACGCAACACCGTGCCAATGTGGCCGGCGCATCTCCTTCCGAGCGGATCGTCCTCGGATACCGACTTCACGGGCGTCGTGGGCCTCCAGTCCCGGTACGGGCCGGGGGAGGCACCGCGGTACCTCTCCCCGCCAGCGAAAGGGACTGCGGTACCGCTGCGGCCGGCTCCGGACTTCCTACGGTGGTCTTGCGGCCCGGAGAGCGGCCGTCAGCCTGCACACCGAGAGCAAGGGCACGACCATGATCGAGGTCCGTCAGTTGGTCAAGCGGTACGGGGACAAGACCGCCGTGGACCATCTGGAGTTCACCGTCCGGCCAGGTGAGGTCACCGGTTTCCTGGGGCCGAACGGTGCCGGGAAATCCACCACCATGCGCGTCATCCTGGGGCTGGCCGCCCCCACCAGTGGATCGACCCGGGTGAACGGCCGTTGCTACCGCAAGCACGAGGCCCCGCTCCAGGAGGTCGGAGCGCTGTTGGAGGCGCGGTCGATCCATCCGGGGCGCTCGGCGGTGAGCCATCTGAACGCTCTCGCGCTCACCCACGGCATCCCCCGACGCCGGGTGGACGAGGTGATCGAGCTGGCGGGGCTGGCAGCGGTTGCCCGCAAGCGGGCTGGCGCGTTCTCGCTCGGAATGGGCCAGCGTCTGGGCATCGCCGCGGCGCTGCTCGGCGATCCGCAGACCGTGATCCTCGACGAGCCGGTCAACGGGCTGGACCCCGAGGGCGTGCTGTGGATCCGGGGCTTGCTTACCAGCCTTGCCGCCGAAGGGCGGACGGTGTTCGTGTCCTCGCATCTGATGGGGGAGATGGCGCAGACCGCGAGCAAGCTCATCGTGATCGGGCGCGGCCGGCTCCTGGCTGACACCACCGTGGAGCAGTTCATCCACGACGCTGGGGGGCATAGCGTGAAGGTGGCCAGCAGCGACCCGGCCCGGCTCCGTGAGCTGCTGCTCGGCCCGGACGTCGAGATCACCGGCGCGGCGGGCTCGGAGGAGCTTGAGGTCGTCGGGTTGACGGCACGTCAGATCGGAACGGTCGCGGCCGAGCACGGCATCGCTGTGTACGAGCTGACCCCGCGAGCCGTCTCTCTGGAGGACGCCTTCATGTCCCTGACCGGCGACGCCGTCGAGTACCACGGCGCCACCACCCCCACCCTTGCCAGCACGTCTTGGAGCGCTTCCTGATGACCACGCCATCCTCCGCCCCCGCCGTTCCCCGGACGGCCGAACGTCCCGTCTACCGCGTCACCGGTGCCCGGGTGTTGCGCTCGGAATGGGCCAAGCTGTGGTCTCTGCGCTCCACCTGGATCACGCTGGGCCTGGCCCTGTTCTTCCTGGTCCTGCTCGGCCTGATCCGCGCGTCGACCTACAGCCCCGGCGGACCCGGCTTGATGGGCCCGGGCGGAGGCAACCCGGGCTCCGCCGCCAACGCGGTCAGCATCGCCCTGACCGGGATGAAGTTCGCCGAGCTCGCGCTGGGCACCCTGGGTGTGCTGATCACCGCGGGTGAATACTCCACCGGGCTGATCCGCGCGACGCTGGCGGCAGTGCCCCGCCGCCTTCCGGTTCTGTGGGCCAAGAGTGCGATCTTCGCGGTGGTAGCCCTCGTCGTGGGCAGCGCTGGCGCGTTCCTCGCCTTCCTCGCCGGAGCGGGGCCGCTCCAGGGCACGGACGTCGCGCTGTCGCTCTCGGCGTCGGGGGTGCTGCGCAGTCTGGCCGGGGCGGGTGCGTTCCTCGCGCTGGTGGGCGTGCTCGGCGTGGCGCTGGGCGCGCTGGTCCGCTCCGCCGCCGGCGGAATCTCCATCCTCGCGGCCTCCCTGCTGCTGGTGCCTCTGCTGTCCGAGCTGCTGCCGGAGAGTCTGCGGGACGACATCAGCCCCTACCTGCCGGGCAACGCGGGTGGCTCGATGTTCGCCCTGCACCAGGCGGCGCACGCCCTCACCCCGCAGGCCGGGCTCGCCGTATTCGCGGGCTGGACCGCCCTGGCTCTGGCGGCTGCGGCCTGGCGGCTGGCCCGGACCGACGCGTGAGACGCTGCCTGGTCACACGACCCGCAGCACGAGGGCAGTCATCGTGAAAGTCCCTACCCCCACCGCAGCAATAGGTTCGGGTCACGCTCCCGCGTGGCCCGAACCGCTACGCAGGGTCCACTGGGCGTTCCGCGCCCACCCCTGGTGGTTCGACACCCTGTTGGCCGCGGGCACTCTGCTGCTCGGTCAGGTCACCTGGCATCGGGAGCCGTCCATCCTCCACGGCCTCGGCCCTGGAGCCGAAGTGCCCGGCGCGCTGGTGCCGATCACGATCGCGGTCCAGTGCGCCGCGCTGGCCTGGCGCCGCCGGGCGCCGCTGACCGTGTTCACCGTCGTCCTGGCCCTGTGTCTGGTGCACTGGACGACCGGGGTGATCCCGCGCAGCGACCTATGCCTGATGATCTGCCTCTACACCCTGGCCCGATACGCGCCCCTGCGGCTGCTGCCCTGGGTCGGCACCACCACCCTGGCCGCGTTGCCCATCGCCGCCTTCCGGGTGCCGCAGCTCCATCAGCAGTTCTGGGTCGGGCTGTTCTTCCTGACCAGCGCCGCCACCGCAGGCACCGCCCTGGGCCTGGTCGCGCGAGACCGACAGGCACGGCTCGCGGCGCTGGCCGAACGGGCCGCTCGCGCCGAGTCCGAGCGGGAACAGCGCGAACGGTTGGCCACCCTCGCCGAACGGGCCAGGGTATCCCGCGAAATGCACGACATTCTCGGCCACAGCCTGGCCGTCATCGTCGGCCTGGCCGACGGCGGCGAGTTCCAGATCAAAACCAACCCGGCCGCCGGCGCGCAGGCCCTGCACATCATCGGCGACACCGCTCGCCAGGCGCTGACCGAGCTGCGGCGCACCCTGGACGCCCTCCGTGAACGCCCCTTCGACGGCACTGCGACCGCGGAGAACGCCGAACTCAGCCCGCAGCCCGGCGTCGCCGACCTTGATCGGTTGCTCGACCATGTCCGGGCCGCCGGACCTCAGGTGACCTACACTACCGCCGGCGACCTCAGTCACCTGGCCCGCGACCTGCAGCTCGCGGTCTATCGGATCATCCAGGAAGCCACCACGAACAGCATCAAACACGCGGGCCCGCGCACCAGCGTGCGCGTCGCCGTCGAGGCCACCGACGAGGAGGTGCACCTCACCGTCACGGACACCGGCCCACCCGACCAGACCCCAGCCCGGGACGGCGGCCGAGCGGGCCAGGGACTCATCGGTATCCGCGAACGTGCGGCCCTGGCAGGAGGCGGCGCCACGGCCGGCCCCCGGCCAGAGGGAGGATGGATCGTCCACGCCATCCTGCCCCGCGCTGCCCGACCTTCGCCCCGACCGGAGCGACCATGACCACCGTTTTGATCGTCGACGACCAACCGCTGCAGCGGCTCGGGTTCCGGATGCTGCTGGATGGCAACGACGGAATCACCGTCGTGGGTGAGGCCGAGCACGGCGCGCAGGCCATCCGGCTGGCCGCACGACTGCGCCCCGACGTCGTGCTCATGGACATCCGCATGCCAGGCATGGACGGCATCGAAGCCACCCGCCAGATCACCGCCCGCGGTGATCGCTCCCGGGTCCTCGTCCTCACCACGTTCGACCTGGACGAGTACGTCTATCAAGCGCTTCGGTCCGGTGCCAGCGGCTTTCTGCTCAAGGATGCTCGACCGGAGGAACTCCTCAACGGCATCCGGGCGGTCGCCGCGGGCGATGCGGTCGCCGCCCCGGCACTGACCCGCCGCCTGCTCGATGCGTACACCCGCAACCCACCCGAGAGCGCGACCGGCACCGCCGAAGGCGTGACCGACCCGCGCCTGGCCCAGCTCACCGACCGCGAGCGCGAAGTCCTGCGCGACCTCGCCACCGGGCTGACCAACAAGGAGATCGCCGCCCATCTCCACCTGGCGGAGTCCACCATCAAGACCAACGTCAGCCGGATCCTCACCAAACTCGGCGCCCGAGATCGGGTCCATGCCGTGATCATCGCCTACGACACCGGACTCACCCGGCCCGTCCGCTGATCACCACCCCTAAAACCGACGTGGTGAGGACAGGTCTCAACCGTTTCAGCCCGAGCACCGCCCGCAACGTCGACTACAACGGCCGGCTCGGTGCCGGCACCAGCACCAGCTTCGGCTTCCTCGGCACGTGGAACGGCACCAACACCGCCCCCGCGGTGACCTGCACCGCGAGCTGACCAACCGGTGGCCGGGTCCGCACGGGCCCGGCCATCCGTCGGATCGGCGACGAGGCGGCATCCCGCCGGATCCTGAGTGGATCAGCCGGGGGCGGAGGCCAGCCGCGCGGCCCGCATCTGCAGGTAGCGCTGCTCCGGGAGGCTGGTGGTCCGGCCGGCCGCGGCCCGGTAGTGGGCCACCGCCCGCTCCCGGTCGCCGGCCATCTCGTACAGGTGCGCCCGGGCCGCGGCGAGGCGGTGGTGCCCGGCCAGCCGGGGATCGGCGTCCAGGGTGGCGAGGGCGTCCAGCCCGGCGGCCGGGCCGTGCACCATCGCGGTGGCCACCGCGCGGTTGAGCGACACCACCGGGTTTCCGGAGAGTCGCTCCAGCACCTGGTAGAGGGCGAGGATCTGCGGCCAGTCGGTCCGCGCGGCGGTGGGCGCCTCGTCGTGCAGCGCGGCGATGGCCGCCTGCAACTGGTACGGCCCGACCGGTCCCCGGGACATCGCTCGGGTGACCAGCGCGGTCCCTTCGGCGATCGCGGCGGCGTCCCACCGGCTGCGGTCCTGGTCGGCCAGCGAGATCAGCTCGCCCGACGGGCCGGCCCGGGCGGCGGCGCGGGCCTCGGTGAGCAGCATCAGGGCGAGCAGGCCGGTCACCTCGCTGTCGTCCGGCAGCAGCGCGTGCATCGCCCGGGTCAGCCGGATCGCCTCCTCGGACAGGTCCACCCGGCGCAGCTCGTCGCCGAGGCTGGCCGTGTGCCCCTCGGTGAAGATCAGATAGAGCACGTGCAGCACCGTGGCGAGCCGGGACTCCCGTTCGCCCTCGTCCGGCATCCGGAACGGCAGCCCGGAGGCCTGGATGCGCTGCTTGGCGCGGCTGATCCGCTGCGCCATGGTGGCCTCGGGCACGAGGAAGGCGCGGGCGATCTCGGCGGTGGTGAGGCCGCCCACCGCCCGCAGGGTCAGCGCGAGCGCCGACGCCGTCGACAGCGTCGGGTGGCAGCAGAGGAAGAGCAGGACCAGGGTGTCGTCCCGGTCCGTGAGCAGCGCCTCGTCGGCGGCCGGCGCGGTCCGCCGATGGTCGCCCTCCCGCCGGGCGGCGCGGTCCTCCCGGTCGCGCCGGGCGGCCTCGGCCCGGACCAGCTCGATCATCCGGCGGTACGCGACCTGGACGAGCCAGCCGCGCGGATTGTCCGGCAGCCCCTCGACCGGCCACTGGGTGGCCGCGGCCAGCAGCGCCTCCTGCACCGCGTCCTCGGCGGTGGCGAAGTCACCGAACCGGCGGGCGAGCACGCCGAGGACCTGCGGCGCCAGCTCGCGCAGCAGGTCCTCGGCGGTCCGCTCCGGGGTGCCCAGCAGTCACATCTCCTGCGGCGGCGCCGACATGACCGGGTGCACCTCGATCGGCATGTTCAGCGGTCGCCCGCCGGGGCCGGGCGCGGTGGAGATGTGCGCGGCGATCTCGACCGCCCGCTGCGGCGTCTCGCAGTCCACGATCCACCAGCCGGCGAGAAACTCCTTGGTCTCCGCGAACGGCCCCTCGGTGACCACCGGGGCGCCACCCTCACCCGCCCGGACGATCCGCGCCTGCTGCGGCCCGGCCAGGCCCTCCCCCTGGACCCACTCCCCGTCGGCGGTGAGCTTCGCGTTGACCTCGCCCATGAATCCGATGTGCGCCCGGATCTCCTCAGGCGTCCAGGTGTCGATCGACGGGAAGTCGGTCCCGGCAGCGCTGAACTGCATCAGCAGCATGTACTTCACGGTTGGCTCCTCACGCCTGTGCACCGATTCTCGGTGCTTCCACCCTCAGGTAGAAGCCGCCACCCCGGTTCTCGACATCCGTGCCGGAAAATCTTGGAGAAACCTCGGAGCGGTGTGCCACAACGCTCCGAGCGGTTGTGGAACTCGCCCGCCCGCGCCACCCGCCGGCACCCTGGCCCGGCGGTCCCGGCTGTCCCGGGCTCGGGCCAAGCCGCACCGGATGCCGAGATCGCCCACATCGTATCGGTCAAGCTCGACGGATAGCATGAACGGGCGTCATCCCCGCCACAGTTGCGTACTTAACGCGATCATGGCGGGGATGATTCATTTGTCGAGCACTCGGCATCGGCGTGTCTCGCCGTAGCACAATGCCCCGAGCTGGTTACCCGACGGTCTCTTGGCCGTCCAACGAACAGGGAGGCCGCCATGCGGACGATCAGGGGTGCGTTGTCCCCACTCCGCAACCCGGCGTCGCGTGCGGTGTTCGCTTCGATACTGGCGCACGGGCCGTCATCGCGCGGTGACGTTTCGCTGCGTACCGGCCTGTCGGCGGCCTCGGTGACCAAGTCGGTCCGGCCGCTGATCGCCGCGGGCTTGCTCGTGGAGGGCGACGCGCCGGGCGGCGGCGTCGGGCGTCCGGTGCGCGAGCTGGCCGTGCGGCCGGAGGCGGCTTGGTTCGCCGGGGTCAAGGTGACCGGGACCGAGGTGGTCGGCACGCTGACCAACCTCTCGAACGGCGCGCTGGCGGCGAGCCGGGCAGACCTCGCCGATCACCGCGTCCACACGGTGGTGTCGGAGATCGTCGAGATGGTGCGGTCGCTCCGCGCCGACGCCCACCGCATGGTGTCGGTGGACTCCGTGTGCGTCGCGGTGTCCGGCGACATCGACTGCGACGCCGGGCTGGTCCGGTTCTCGCCGTTCCTCGATTGGCGGGAGGTCCGGCTCGCCGAGCTGGTCGAGAAAGACCTCGAGATCCCGACCGTGGTTGAGAACGACGTGCGCGCGCTCAGCCTGGCGGAGAGTACGACGGGTGCGGGGGTCGGGGCGTCCGTTCTCGTCGTGATCACGATCGGTGCCGGCATCGGTTGCGGGATCGTCATCGACGGGAAGGTCCTCGCCGGCGCGCACGGTGTCGTGGGCGAGCTCGGGCACATCCCGGTCGGCGACCTCACCACGATGTGCTACTGCGGCGGCCTGGGGTGCGTGGAGGCGGTGGCCGCCGACCCGGCCATCGTGCGTCGCGTGAGCCAGGTGACGGGAGTCCCGCTCTCGACGATCAGCGAGGCTGCGGCACTGGCCCGGTCCGGCGGCGCGGCTGCCGAGGTGTTCGCCGATGCCGGTGCCGCTATCGGGCGGGCGCTCGCGACTGTCGCCAACCTGGTCGGGCCCGACCGGATCATCGTCAGCGGCGAAGGGCTCGCGGTCTATGACCTGTTCGCCCAGCACGTGCGCGCGGCGTTCGCGGAGCAGGCGTACGGCTCGGCGGCACAGTGCGACGTCGTCCTGCAGCCGCACTCTTTCGAGGACTGGGCGCTCGGCGCTGCGGCGGTGGCGCGCGACGCCTTCCTGCACGGCCGGTCCTGACTTCGCTGGGTGGGATTATCGCTGAATTTCTTGACGGACGAAAAAAACGTCCATTAGCCTCGCTGTGCCCTTCCTCATCAGGCGACTCGCACTCGAGGAGACCCCCCATGACAGCACTCAAAGCGCCCGTGGCGCGGCCGGCATGGCGCGGCCGCGCGCCGGTGCGGCTGGGCCTGGCGTTCGCGCTGGTGCTCGGCGTACTCGCTCCACCCCCCGCACATGCGGCTGGCGCCGCCGAGCCGGGCTCGGCTCCTCAGGCCGCCGGCAGTGTCCAAGGCCCTGAGGCGGGTTCCAACTTTGCCCGACGGGGAACCGGAACCCTGGGTTGGCACGCGACGCAGTACTCAAGCCAGTTCACCGAAGCGCGCATGATCGCCAACACGGACATGATCGCGAACGACTTCAAGCCCTTCGGTTACGAGTACATCGCCCTCGACGGCTGGATCAACGACGGCACCGATCACAACGAGAACGGCTACACCGTCCGCTACAAGAAGTGGCAGCACGACTTCGCGTACTGGGCCGACTACGTCCATTCCAAGGGCCTGAAGTTCGGCATGTACTACAACCCCTCGTGGGTGCTGCGTTCGATAGCTGACGATCCGTCCGTCAAGATCAAGGGCACCGACATTCCGATCAAGGACATCGTTCACCCAGGCGATGCCAGCAAGACGTTCGAGGACTGGTACATGGTCGACCCGAGTCGGCCAGGTGCGGAGCAGTACGTCAAGGGAATGGTGGAGTACTACAAAAGCGTCGGTGTCGACCTGATGAAGGTCGACTTCATCAGGCTGTTCGACGATGCCTATGGCCCGGCGGCGACCGAGACCTTCTACCGCTGGATGAGAGAAGCGGCGGGCGATCAGCTGGTCCTCTACTACGCCAACCAGAAGAACCGCAACCACGCCGCGGCCGAGAGCCAGTACGCCGACATGATCAGGGCCAGTGAGGACTGGCGGCAGAACGTCTGGTACCACACGAGCTCACGGAATCGGGGCCAGGTCCAGGACAACAAATGGCCGCCGGCGTACAACCTGTTCGACGGTCTCGTCCACCTGTCTGATCTCTCCGGGCCGGGGAAGGTCGTACTGGACGGTGACTACAGCGTACTGAGCACCTCGACCAGCGCCGCCGAGAAGCAGACGAGGATCAGTCTGCTCGCCATGGCCGGCAGCAGCATCAACATCGGCGACAACTTCCAGAACATGGGCCGGAACGACGTCTACTACAAGAACACCGAAATCCTCGACATGAACATGAGGGGATTCGTCGGGAAGCCGCTGGTGCGAAACGTCAGCGATCCCCGCAGTCAGATCTGGACCGGTCGGTTCGCCGACGGCACCACAGTGGTCGGCCTGTTCAACCGCGAGGACACGGCGCAGGTGCGATCGATCGACTTCGCCGCGGACCTGGGACTGAGCGGCGACAATCTCGTCGGCGACATGTGGTCGCATTCCCTGCTCGGCCGGATGTCGTCGTACAGTGCAACGATCGAGCCGCATGGCGTCAAGTTGCTGAAGATCGGCAAACTGTTCGCGGAGCCTTCCGGCGGCTTCTTCACCGGACCGCAGCCGATCACCGTGCATTCCATCGATGCGAATGCGCAGATTCGTTACACGACGAACGGCACCGAACCCACGGCCGACTCGCCGGTGTATTCGGGTTCCTTCGTGCTGGGCGAGCCGGGATTGGTGCGGGCCAAGGTCTTCAGCGGCGACGGGCAGGGACAAGATGCTCAGGTGCAGCTGCTGCGGACCTCGACGAACGCGGTGGCGCAGCTGGCGGCCGGCATCACGGCGGTTTCGGCGCCGGAGAAGGGAGCGACCCGCCTGGAGCTGCCGACCGTTCCGGCCGGCTACACGATCCAGATCAAGAGTTCGGACGCTACTGCTGTCATCGACACTAACGGCGTCATCACCCAGCCGGACGCGGACAAGACCGTCAACCTGACGCTGGAGGTTGTGCGGACGGCTGACGGGTTGCGGGCGGACACCGACCCGATTCCGGTCGTCGTCCCCGGCAAGCGGCCGGTGCTGAGCATCGACGGCGCCCGGTACCCGGTGGGTGCAGGGGACGGAGACGTGGACGGCCTGGAGGCCGCGAATGGTGCCTACACGTTGGGTATGACCTGGCGTTCGGGCGTCCTGACGGAGGTCCGGCTCAAGGCGCACCAGGACCGGCAGGCGACGTTGCGCAACGAGATGTTCACCGGGCCGGTCCAGATCTACGGGGCCGGTGGCAAGGGAGTCGGCCACACTATTGCCGGCGACACACTGACCCTTCCAGTACGCAGCGGCCAGGACTATCGGATCGTCGCGCAGGCGGTCGTGAGCGTCGACGCGTCCCAGGAGGCACAGAAGCCGGGTTCCACCCTGCCGGTGAAGGTCACGGTCGTCGCGGCCGACCGGCAGGCCGTACCGGCCACCTCGGTACGCCTCGAGGCGAGCCCCGACTGGTCGGTGGGTCCGGAGTCGGTGAAGCTGCGCGCGCTCACGCCCGGTGGCGGGAAGGGCACCGCCGAGTTCACGGTCGGGATCCCGAAGGGAACGCCGGACGGCAAGTACCAGCTCACCGCGGTGGTCAGCTCCGACGAGTGGTCGGTGCGGGTCCCTGTCGACGTCGAGGTCCTGTGGCGCAACCTGGCGCTGCGTAAGACCGCGACCCAGTCCAGCTTGTCGAGCGGCGGCGTGCCTGCGCGGGCGGTGGACGGGAACACCAACGGGGCGTGGAGCGCTGGCTCTGTCACCCACACCGACTTCAAGGACCAGTCGTGGTGGCAGGTCGACCTCGGCGAGGGCAACCAGATCGACCAGATCGCGGTCTGGGGTCGCACCGACAGTTGCTGTGTCACCCGGCTCACCGACTACTACGTGCTGGTCTCGGATGTGCCGTTCACGTCCGACTCGCTGGCGGAGACGCTGGCCCAGCCGGGGGTGTGGGCCAGTCATCAGGCCGGCCCGCCCACCCCGGTAACCCGTATCGACGTGGGCCGTACCGGCCGCTACGTACGGGTACAGCTGGCCGGGAACAACGCCCTCTCCCTCGCGGAGGTCCAGGTGTTCGGCGGCCAGTAGGCCGGCCCGTACCTGGCTGACGGCGACGCGGCCCCGCAGGCTTTGCCTGCGGGGCCGCGTCTGTCGAGTCCCAGGTAAGTTTCGGAACGCGTCCGGACACTACGTGGTGTGAGCGAAAAACACGCAGCAGAGCAGGAACAGCGATTCGTGGCGCTCTGGACCGAGCACGGGCCCCGGGTTATGGCGTACGCGTTGCGGCACCTCGACTCCGACACCGCCCAGGACGTGGTGTCGGAGACGTTCCTGGTGGCCTGGCGGAGGCTCGCAAGCGTTCCGGACAACCCGTTGCCCTGGTTGCTCGTGGTGGCTCGCAACACCATCTCCAACCTGCGCCGATCCAACCATCGGCAGGAACGGGTGACCGCCGATCTGGAGCGGTTCCGGCAGGTCGCGGAGCCGGCTGCCGCAGCCGGCGTCCTCGCCACGGAACGCGCAGCCGTGCTGGCTCAGCTGGCGGCGCTGACCCCCACAGAGCGGGAAGCGCTGCTGCTCGCCTGGGACGGCTTGACCGTTGCTGATTCCGTAGTCGGATGTCAGCAATCCCGGCCTTTCGGCTGGGAAGGTCCGTAACGGTGTCACCGGAGCGCGGGGTGCGCTTCGGTGTCCTGATGACGGTCTCGCGTTTCCTGCTGCCGTTGGTGCGGCAGGGTTGCGCCACCTGCCCGCCCACCCGCGGCCTTGCGGCTGCGGGTGGTGGTGGTGCGGGTCTTGCGGTCGGCTCCACGCGGTTTCGGCGCTTGCACGCCCGGGTCTCCGGCCACTCCGGTACCCGTTGCTTCTGCCACCGCCATGGCGGCAAGGTTGCGGGCTGCGTTCTCGTCCCGATCCATGACCAGATCGCAGGCATCGCAGCGGAACACTCGCACGTGCAGCGGCAGCTTGGCTTTCACCACGCGGCAGGCCGAGCAGGTCTTGCTGGAGGGATACCAGCGATCGGCCACTACCCGCCGACCACCATTCCATCCGGTTTTATACCCCACCTGCCGGCGAATCTCCCCGAACCCTGCGTCAGCGATCTTACGGGCCAGGCGCCGGTTACGGAGCATGCCGGCCACGTTGAGATCTTCCACCACGACGGTGCCGTACTCGCCGGTGATCTTGGTCGTGAGTTTGTGCAGCCCGTCAGCACGCAGATTCGCCACCCGATGGTGCACGCCGTTGCGTTCGGCGTTGGCGACCGCCCATCGTCTGGACGGCTTGCGCCCGGTGCGCCGGTCCGGCCCCTGCCGGCGCGAGACCCGGCGGGAGAGCCGTTTGAGGTGCTTGAGCGCGGCGTCGTAGTGCGCCGGGTTCGGCACGAACCGCACCTCGCCCCGGTTGTCGGCGATCACCGCGAGGCACTTCACACCCAGGTCCACCCCCGCCACCACATCCGGGCGGGCCGGAGCGCGGTCGGCACGCTGGATCTCGACCTGGAAGGCCACGAACCACCGACCCCGCTCGAACCTGACCGTGGCCGACAAGATCCGAGCGGTGCCGTTCGCGATACGCCGTTGCAGCTTGCGCGTGGACTCGTGGGTACGGATCATCCCGAGCCGCGGCAGCGTCACATGCCGCCGGTCCGGCTCCACCCGGATGGCGCCGGTAGTGAACCGGCACGCCAGCCGAGCCTTGTGCTTCGACTTGCGCCGGGGCATGCCCACGCGCTTTCCTTTGCGCTGCCCGCGCTTGGAGGTGGCGTAGTTGTCGAACGCCGCCGCCGCGTTCGCCAGGCCCGTGCTGTACGCCTCCTTCGAGTTCTCCTCCCACCAGCCGGCGAAACGCGGATCGGTCTTCTTGACCTCGTTGAACACCTTCCGCAACACAGGCAGCGACCACGGCCGCCACGGCGTCAACCCCTCTACGGCGACGCCGTACGAGGCCTCCGCCTTCCGCTGCCACCACGACGCCATCACCCACGACACAGCCCAGTTGTAGGCGGCGCGAGCCGCACCACAATGCGACCGCAGCCGCTGCTCCTGCCCGGCGTTCGGATCCAACGCGAAACGAAACGCCTGCATTACGAAACCGGGTCGCGGCACGAACTTCCTCACACCAACGACTCCCCGCCGCCCGCGGCGGCCACAGCACGGGCGGCACGCATCTTGCCTGCCCGCTGCCCGTACAGCCGGGCGCACATCGACGTCAACACGTCGGCCATGTCCTTGACCAGGTCGTCCTTGGATGCCTCCGGGTCGAGGATCACCAGGCGACGCCCGGTCGCGGCGAGCGCGGCTTGCAGGTGCTCCACACCGAAGCGGGCCAGCCGGTCCTTGTGCTCGACCACGATCACCGCCGCAGTCGGGTCGGCGAGGAGGCGATGCAGCTTGCGGCGCTTGCCATTCAGGCCGGAGCCGACCTCAGTCACGATCTCCGCCACCGCCAGGCCCTGCGCGTTCGCCCCCTCCACAACCCGCACGGTCTGCCGGTCCAGGTCACCCTTCTGCTCGCTGGAGGACACGCGACAGTAGGCGACCACGCGACCGGCCGCAGCCGGGGCCCCCTCCACAATCCACGTACCAGACGGCGCCTGACGGACAGGAACGGGCATCTTGCCGTCCTTCACCCACCGCCAGGCCGTCTGATAGGTCACGCCCTGCTCGCGTGCCCAGTCTGAGAGCTTCACGCCCCCACAGTACATGTAAATGTCCGACTATGACTGCCCATAAAACCCGGATCTGTTGCCAACCCCCCAAGCAGGCGGCGCGGGTGGCGGGATGCTCGCTACCGGCCTTCCACGTGCGTCTCTTTCGCGCGGCGGCGACTGCGGGCCGAAGGCGAGGCGGAGGCGTCAGCTCCCGTCGACGCGGAATCCCAACGTCCACTCCCAGCCGTAGGAGGCGCCGCATGACCACGAACCGCGACATGATGGCCACCGTTGAGAAGCTCAGGCCGGTCACCACGGTTGTTGACCGTTGGCCTGCTCCGGCCAGGAACGCGGCGCTGGAACGACTGTTGGTCGCCGCCGCGGACAGCCCGCCGGAGCCCTCTCGGCGATCGCGTCGGCGGCGCGTACTGCTCACCGCCGTGCTGGCCATCGGGCTTGTCTCGGCGGGTGCGGGCGTGGCCGCCGCCGGAGGGCTGCTGCCCGAGTCGTTCACCAGGCCGTTGTCGTTCTGGGCGACCGAAACCGGCGGCGCGGTGGACGCGCAGACGGCGCGGCGGGTGGTCCAGGCGCCGGGCCCCGACGGCAAGGTCCTGTCGGTCTGGTCCGCCACCGGCCAGGACGGCAGCACCTGTGTCGCCCCGTTGTTCGAACCGCCCGGTGACCTCGACCGGCCCGCCCCAACAAGCTTCCGACTTGCCGGCGGGCAGTGCCAGAACCCTGCCCTGCCCACGGGGTCGTTCGGCAGCGGGGGCGGGTCGGCGGACGAACGGGGAATCCACACGATGTGGACAGCGGCCGGGAATGTGGTGCGGGCGGAGCTGCGGCTGCCCGACGGGACCGTACGCTCGGCCGTGCGCGCCGAGGACATGTTCTTCTTCTGGTACCTGGCCAATGAGAGCGTCGACCCGCCGACCTTGGTCGGGTATGACGCCGCCGGGAACGTGGTGGCGGAAGATCCGCTGCCCAACCTGATTACGGGCGTGGACTTCCGCACCGGCGGTTGGTCCTTCACGATGTACGCCGGCCCTGGCGCGCGGCAACGCGCCAGGGCCGGCGTCGTGGGCGGTCAGCCGACCGCGGTCACCTCCAGCAGCAGGGCCTGTTCGGGGTGCAGGGCGGGCACCTGCACCCCGACCGTCCCCAGCACCGCCCCGCTCAGCGTCACCCCGCCGGAGCCCAGCCAGGCCGGCTCGGTCACCTGCAACACCGCCGGCTCCGGCACTCCGGCCGCCGGGCGCACCGCGTACCGGCGGGACCGGTCCAGCCCGGGAAGGCGGACCGGGCCCGGCACCTCGGCGACCGAGGTGGTCAGGCGGGAGATCGCGTACACCGCGTGGGAGCGGTCGTGGGCGACCACGCCGTGCGCCTGGACGGCCGGGTCCGGGTGGTCGACCCGGACCACCCGACCGCCGTGCAGCAGTGGGCGGAGCCGCTTGTGCAGCGCGACCCAGGCGGCGAGTTCGGCGCGTTCGGTCGTGCTGATCGCGCTGATGTCCCACTCGATGCCGTGGTGGCCGAAGAACGCGGAGACCGCCCGGAAGCCCAGGTCGTGCACCCGGTGGGTGGTGTGCGAGCGTTCCGGTCCGATGTGGGTGCCGATCAGTTCGGGCGGCAGCAGCAGGCCGGTCCAGCGCTGGATCGACAGCCGCTCCAGGGCGTCGTTGCAGTCGCTGGCCCAGACCCGATCGGTGCGTCGCAGAATCTCCAGGTCGACCCGGGCGCCGCCGGACGAGCAGCTCTCGATCTCCACCCCCGGGTGCCGGACCCGCAGCTCGTCCAGCAGCCGGTAGACCGCCACGGTCTGCGCGTGCACCCCGGGCCGGCCGCCGTGCCCGGCCTCGGTGAGGTCCCGGTTTTGGTCCCACTTCAGGTACGCGATGCCGTCGTTCTCGGTGAGCACCGCGTCCAGCCGCCCCAGCACGTGGGCGTAGGCGTCGGGGTGGGCGAGGTCGAGCACCTGCTGGTGCCGCCACTCGGGCGGCAGCCGGCCCGGCGCCTGGAGCACCCAGTCGGGGTGGGCCCGGAACAGGTCCGAGTCGGGGTTGACCATCTCCGGCTCGACCCAGAGCCCGAACTGCATCCCGTGCTTGCTGACGTGGTCGATGAGCGGTTGCAGCCCGTCGGGCCAGACGTCGCCGTCGACCCACCAGTCGCCGAGCCCGGCCCGGTCGTGGCGGCGGCCCCGGAACCAGCCGTCGTCGAGCACGAAGCGTTCCACGCCCACCTCGGCGGCCCGGTCGGCGAGGCCCTTGAGCCGGTCCAGGTCGTGGTCGAAGTAGACCGCCTCCCAGACGTTCAGCGTCACCGGCCGCGGGGTGCGCGGATGCTGCGGCCGGGCCCGCAGGTGGGTGTGCAGCGCGTCGCTCAGCCCGTCCAGCCCGTCGGTCGAGTGGACCGCGTAGAGCAGGGGAGTGGCGTACTCAGCGCCGGGGGCGAGCACGATCTCGCCGGGGGCGAGCAGTTCGCCGCCGCCGAGGGTGGACTCGCCGGTCGGGCGTCGCTCGGCCACGGTGACGTGGTCGCCGCTCCACGCGGTGTGTACCGCCCACACCTCGCCGTGGCCGAAGCCGAAGCCCGGCGTGCCGGCCACCAGCAGCAGTGTGGCGTCGTGGCCGGTCCGGCCGTGCCGGCCCTCGCGTACCCAGGCGCCCATCGGCCACGGGTGCCGTTGCGGGCTGCGTTCCCGGCACCAGCGGCCGGTCAGGTCGAGCAGTTCGGTGGCCACCGCCGGGACCGGCAGCACCGGGGTCAGCTCCCGCACCTCGTACGGCCGGTCGCCGTCGTTGCGCAGCCGGTGCCGCAGCGTCAGCACCCCGACCGGGTCGAGCGTGATCTCGACGGTCAGGGACAGTGCCGCGCCCGGGTCCGCCGCCCGCACGGTCACCCGCGCCGCCCCGGCCAGATCGTCGAGCACCTCCACTGCGGTGAGGCGGAAGGCGGTGGACCAGTCCCGGCTGTCGCGGTGCCCGGACAGGCCGGGCCGTCCGCCCCAGCCGGCGCTCGCCTCGGGCAGTAGCGACAGCACCGTCGGCGTGTCGAAGCTGCTCGGCACCACCGGCGGGAGGGTGGCGTCGACCAGGGCGGGCAGCTCGTCGGCGGGCAGCGGGCCGAGGTCGGCGCCCCAGTGCACGATGCGGGGCAGGCCCGGTCCGCGCGCGTCGAGCACGAGGCTGGCCCGCCCGCGGCGCAGGTGGACGATGGTCATCCTTTGCTGGCTCCTAGGGTGAGGCCCCGGACGAACTGCTTCTGCAACAGGAAGAAGATCACCAGGGTGGGGATGGCGACCAGCACGGAGCCGGCCGAGACGAGGTTGTTGTCGGTGAAGAACTCGCCGCGCAGGTTGTTCAGCGAACTCGTCACCGGGAACTTGTCGCCGGAGCGCATCAGCACGGTGGCCCAGAAGAACTCGTTGTAGATCCAGGTGACCTCGAGGGTGGCCAGCGCGGCCAGGGCCGGCCGGCACAGCGGCATGGTCACCTGCCAGTACTGCCGCCATACGCCGGCACCGTCGACCATCGCCGCCTCGTACAGCTCGTGCGGCAGCGCCTTCATGTAGTTGCTCAGCACGAACACGCAGAAGCCGCACTGGAAGGCGACGTTGACCAGGATCAGCCCCCAGTAGCTGTCGTAGAGCAGCTCCGAGTCGCTCATCCACAGCGGCAGCGGGATCTGGGTGAACATCCGGAACAGCGGGATCAGCAGCGCCTGCTGTGGCAGCAGGTTCGCCGCGGTGAACAGGCCGAGCAGGACGATGTTGAACTTCCAGCTGAACCGGGCGATCACGAACGCCACGCAGGAGGCGAGGAAGAGCGTCAGCAGCACCGCCGGCACCGTGATGTAGATGGAGTTGAGGAAGTGCTTGCCGAACTCGGCGGTGCGCCAGGCGGTGACGTAGTTGTCGATGGTCCAGCCGCCGAGGGAGACGTAGCCGTGGGTGGCGGTGTACTGGTAGGAGCGCAGCGAGGTCAGCACTGCCCAGAGGATCGGGAAGAGCCAGCCGACGGCCACCGTAACCAGGAAGAGGTGCAGGACCAACCGGGTGCGCCGCGGGCGGTGGTGCCCGGCCGGCGCGGCGGTCGTGGGCTCGCGGGTCAGGACCGTGGTCGTCATCGGCGATCCTCCCGCATGACGGTGAACAGATAGACGGTGATGAAGACCAGGGAGACGACCAGCATGATCGTCGCCAGCGCGGAGCCGAAGCCGATCCGGCTGGCCTCGCCCACCACGTTCGAGGTGACCAGCGAGGAGAGTAGCTCCAGGCCGTTGCGGCCCTTGTTGATGACCCAGACCAGGTCGAACGCGCGTAGCGACTCGATCACCGTCACGACCAGCACGATGATGTTGATCGGTCGCATCACCGGGAAGACGATCCGGAAGAAGGTGCTGACCTCGGAGGAGCCGTCCACGGCGGCCGCCTCGCGCAGTGACGGGTCGACGCCCTTCAGACCGGCCAGGTAGAGCAGCATGATGTAGCCGACGTGCCGCCAGCCGGCGGCGACGAGCACCGCCCAGATGTTCACGTGCGGGTCTCCGTACCAGTCGGTGTGGCTGCCGAGCAGCGCGTTGAGCAGGCCCTGGTCGCGGCTGTAGATGAGCTGCCAGACGAAGCCGATCAGCGCCAGGGACAGTACCACCGGCAGGTAGAGCGCGGTCTGGTAGAACCTGCTGCCGCGCAGTTCCTTGTCGAGCAGCACGGCGAGGAACATCCCGAACGGGGTGGCCACGACGAAGAGCGCGGCCAGCCAGAGCAGGTTGTTCTGGATCGCCGGTACGAACGGCGGGTAGATGTTCACCACGTCGTCGTAGTTCTTCAGGCCGACCCAGTCGATCTGGTCGAGCGAGCCGATGCCGTCCCAGTTCGTACCGGAGAGCAGCACGGTGGCCAGCGCCGGCAGCCAGACCAGGCTGGTCACCAGCAGCAGGGGTACGAGCACCATCAGCGTGATCACCACGCGGTCGGTGCGGGACAGGAGCCGTAGCCGGCGGCCGCGACCACCCGTGGAGGTGGTCGCGGCCGCCGGTGGCACGGCGCGATCCGTATGGATCAGGGGCAGGTCGGACATGGTGTCCTCCGCCTTTCCGCCGTCAGCTGGTGAAGATGGACTTCTTCTGGTTCTCGATGCTGGTCAGCAGCCCACTGATGTCCTTCGGGTTCTTGATGAACTGCTGGATCGCCGGGATGATCACCGTCGAGGCGAAGTCCGGCCGGGTGTCCCGGTCGAGGAACTGGGCGATCTCGGTCGCCGAGCCGACCAGCTCGGCCGCCTTGCGCTGCAGGGCGCTGTAGCCGCTGGTGTCCGCGCCGGTGTTGGCGACCAGGGTGCCGGGGTCGTTCTTCACGGAGATGTTCGCGCCGTCGACACTGCCGATGTACTCCAGCAGCTTCTTGGCGTTGGCCTCGGACTTCGGCTTGCGGGCCATCATGTAGCCGTCGATCGGCGCGTCCAGGGCCCCGGCCCCGATGGTCGAGTCGATCTCGGGGAAGGTGAAGAAGTCGATGTCGTCCTGCTCGTTCTCGTTGAACTGCTGGGCGACGAAGAGGCCGAGCAGGTACATGCCGCTCTTCTTCTGCTGCAACGACTGGGCGGCTTCCTGCCAGGTCCGGCCGAGGGCGTCCGGCTGGTGGATCGGGAGCAGCCCGGCCCAGGTGTCGAAGACCTTCTTCACCTTGTCGGAGGTCCACGCCTCCTTGCCGGCCATCAGGTCGATGTGGAACTGGTAGCCGTTGATCCGCAGGTTGAGGATGTCGAAGGTGCCCATCGCCGGCCAGCCGTCCTTGTCGGCGAAGGCGATCGGGGCGAGGCCGTCCTTCTTCATCTGCGCGCCGAGGGCGTTCAGGTCGTCGAGGGTCTTCGGCACCTGGTAGCCGTGCTGCTGCCATACCGACTTGCGGTAGAAGACCGCCCACGGGTAGTACGACAACGGCACGAAGTACTGCTTGCCGTCGTCACCGGTCGAGGCCTTCTTGAACGCGTCGGAGTACCCGGAGAACTTGCTCCAGACGTCGCTGACGTCGCCGGCCAGGCCCTTTTCGGCGAAGAACCGCATGCGGTAGCCGGCGAACCAGGTGAACAGGTCGTCCGGCTTGCCCTGCAGGTAGTTGTTGATGTTCTCCTGGAACGTGTTGTGGTCGACCGTGTTGATGTTGACCTGGATGCCGGACGCTTTCTGGAAGCTGGCCGTCAACTCGGCGAGGACCTTCTTCGGCGTCGGGTCCGAGGCGTTCGAGCCGAACGACACGGGCTGCTTGGAGTCGGCGCCGGAGCCGGAGCCGGAACCGGAGCCGCAGCCCGCGAGCATCCCCGTGCCGAGCAACGCGCCCGCGCCGGCGGCACCGGCGAGCAGTGAGCGGCGGTTCAGGCCGGCGACGGACGGGGGTACGAGTCGGGCGAGGTATTCGGCTTGCGATTGCGGACGGGACATGATTCCTCCTGGCTTGGCAGAGGTGCGCTGCGCCCAACGGCCCTGTTGGTGGTGGGGGTCGGTGTTCGCGCCGGGCCGAGGTAGATCCACCGTGAATCCACATGTCCGAACACAAACAGCCGGTGGCGGTTGAAGCTACCTCGTGGTTCCGCGCTGTCAAGAGGGGAGTAGGCAGCGATAACCCAGTTGTGACCTGGCTGTTGCGCGGCAAGCGCGGGAATCCCGGCCGATGTTGGAACGTGTTGACTTGGTTGCGGTTCGGGGGCACTCTTTGCTGTCATGCGGAACTGGCACGGCGAGGGCATCTGGTACGGCGCCGACTACAACCCGGAACAATGGCCCGAGGAGACCTGGGCCGAGGACGTCGCGCTGATGAGCCGGGCCGGGGTCAACCTCGTCTCCGTTGGGATCTTCTCCTGGGCCTTGCTGGAACCCGCACCCGGCCGTTACGAGTTCGACTGGCTGGACCGGGCCCTGGACCTGCTGCACGCCGGCGGAATCGACGTGGACCTGGCCACCGCCACCGCCAGCCCGCCGCCGTGGCTGGCGCACCGGCATGCGGAGACGCTGCCCCGCCGCGCCGACGGCACGATCCTGTGGCCGGGCGGGCGGCAGGCGTACTGCCCCAGCTCGCCGATCTTCCGGGAGCGTTCGCTCGCCCTGGTCGAGGCCGTCGCCGGCCGGTACGCCGACCATCCGGCCGTGGTGATGTGGCACGTCTCCAACGAACTCGGCTGCCACAACGTGCACTGCTACTGCGATGTCAGCGCCGAGGCGTTCCGCCGCTGGTTGCGCGAGCGTTACGGCGACCTGGACACGCTCAACGCCGCCTGGGGCACCACGTTCTGGAGCCAGCGCTACCACGACTGGGCCGAGATCAACCCGCCGCGTAGTGCGCCAACCTTCGCCAACCCCACCCAACAGCTGGACTTCCTGCGCTTCTCCTCGGACGAGCAGCGGGCCCAGCTGCGCGCCGAGCGGGAGCTGCTGACCCGGCTCGCCCCCCAGCCGGTCACCACGAACTTCATGATCGGCACCGGCATCAAGTATATGGACTACCACTCCTGGGCATCCGACGTGGACCTGGTCGCCAACGACCACTATCTCGTGGCCGCCCATCCGCGGCCGCACGTCGAGCTGGCGTTGGCCGCCGATCACACCCGGGGCGTCGCCGGCGGCGGGCCCTGGCTGCTGATGGAACACTCCACCAGCGCGGTCAACTGGCAGCCGCGCAACGTCGCCAAGACCCCCGGCCAGCTGCGGCGCAACAGCCTCGCGCACGTGGCCCGCGGCGCCGACGGGGTGCTGTTCTTCCAGTGGCGGGCCTCGCGGGCGGGCGCGGAGAAGTTCCACTCCGCGCTGGTGCCGCACGCCGGCTCGGAGACCAAGGTGTTCGGCGAGGTGTGCCGGCTCGGCGCCGACCTGAAGGCGCTCGCCGAGGTACGCGGCAGCCGGGTCGAGGCCGACGTGGCGATCCTGTTCGACTACGAGGCCTGGTGGGGCGTCGAGCTGGACTCCCACCCCAGCGTCGATGTCACGTACGTCGACCGGCTCGCCGCCCTCCACGGCGCGCTCTGGCGGGCCGGGGTCACCGCCGACGTGGTGCACCCGTCGGCCGACCTGTCCCGCTACCGGCTGGTCCTGGTGCCCACCCTCTACCTGGTCCGTGACGCGCACGCCGCGGCCCTGCGGCGGTACGTCGCGGCGGGCGGGACGGCGCTCGTCACCTACTTCAGCGGCATCGTCGACGAGCACGACCACATCCGCCTCGGCGGCTACCCGGGCGCGTTCCGTGACCTGCTCGGGGTGCGGACCGAGGAGTTCTTCCCGCTGCCCGCCGACGAGCGGGTACACCTCGACGACGGCGCGACCGCCGATGTGTGGACCGAGTGGCTGCACGCCGAGGGGGCGGAGGTGCTCTCCTCGTACGCCGACGGGCCGCTGTCCGGGGTGCCCGCGCTGACCCGGCACGCCGTCGGCGTCGGAGCCGCCTGGTACGTCGGCACCCGGCTCGACGAGGCGGCCACCGACCGCCTGGTGGCCCGGCTGCTCACCGAGGCCGGGGTCCGGCCGCCGGTGCCCGCGCCCGCGGGGGTGGAGGTGGTCCGGCGGCGCTCCGCCGACCGGAGCTGGCTCTTCGTCATCAACCACACCGACGCCGAGGCCCGGGTGGCCGTCACCGGCACCGAACTGCTCGGCGGCGGCCGGTGCGTCAGCGAGCTGGTCGTGCCGGCCGGCGAGGTGGCGGTGGTCCGTGAGGAGCCCGCGAAGGAGGTCCGATGCTCGTCCAGCAACGGCAGAACGCCATCCTGGAGCTGATCCGCCAGCGCGGCGGCGTCCGGGTCAGCCACCTGGTCGAGCGGTTCGGGGTGTCGGACATGACGATCCGGCGGGACCTGGAGGTGCTTGCCGAACGGGGACTGGTCGACAAGGTCCACGGCGGGGCGACCCTCGCCGGCCCCGGGTCGGCCGAGGAGCCCGGCTTCGCCGCGAAGTCGATCCGGCAGCAGGCCGAGAAGCAGGCCATCGCCGAGCGGGCCGCCCGCCTGGTCGAGCCCGGGATGGCGATCGCGCTCTCCGCCGGCACCACCACCGCCGCCCTCGCCGCCCGGCTGGCCGAGGTCCGCGGCCTCACCGTGGTGACCAACTCGATCCCGGTCGCCGACGCCCTCTACCACGATCCCCGCGCCGACCAGACCGTCGTGCTCACCGGCGGCCTCCGTACGCCCTCGGACGCGCTGACCGGGCCGGTGGCCGAGGCGGCCATCGCCGCCCTCAACGTCGACCTGCTCTTCCTCGGGGTGCACGGGATGAGCCCGAGGATCGGCTTCACCACCCCGAACCTGCTGGAGGCGGCGGTCAACCGGCGGTTGATCGACGCCGCCCGGCGGCTCGTCGTGCTCGCCGACCACACCAAGTGGGAGACCATCGGGATCGCCACCATCGCCTCGTTGGCGGAGGCCGACGTGCTCATCACCGACGGCGGGCTGCCGCCGGAGGCGCGCCGGCAGATCGGCGAGCACGTCGGCGAACTGCTCGTCGTCGACGTCGTCTGAGCCCACGTACGCAAACGGTGCGTTCACAGACACTTCACAGCCGTCGAGGTTAGGGTGCCCTTCGTGGCCCGCGCTCCAAGGTGGAGCGTGCCGAAGGTGGAAGCGGAGTGTCGATGGTCTTCAAGAAGATGCTGAGCGCGTTCGGTGTGGGCGGCCCGAGCGTCGACACCGTGCTGGCCAACCCGAACACCCGACCCGGCCTCACCCTCGACGGGCACGTCAACCTGGTCGGCGGCGACGCGCCCGCCAGCATCGAGCAGATCAGCGTCGGCCTGGTCACGCGGGTGGAAGTCGAGAGCGGCGGCGCCGAACACGCCGGCCTGGTGGAGTTCCACCGGCTGCCGGTCAGCGGCCGGCTGGAGCTGGCCCCGAAGCAGCAGCTCGCCATCCCCTTCAAGCTCGCGGTGCCGTGGGAGACCCCGGTGACCGACGTCTACGGGCAGCGGCTGCACGGCATGACCATGGGGCTACGTACCGAGGTGGCGGTGGCCCGGGCGGTCGACAAGAGCGACCTGGACCACGTGGCGGTGCACCCGCTGCCGATCCACGAGCGGATCCTCGAAGCCTTCCAGGCGCTCGGGTTCGGGTTCAAGCACGCAGACCTGGAGCGTGGCCACCTCTACGGCGTGCAGCAGACGCTGCCGTTCTACCAGGAGATCGAGTTCTTCGCCGCGCCGCAGTACGCCCAGGTCGTGAACGAGGTCGAGCTGACCTTCGTGACGAGCCAGCAAGGGGTGGACGTGATCCTGGAGTGCGACAAGCGCGGCGGCTTCTTCACCGGGGGGCAGGACGTCATCGGCCGGTACGCCGTCCCGCACGGCGACGCCGACCGGACCGACTGGGTCCAGGTGGTGGACGGCTGGCTGCGCGAGACCACCTCGCGTTACGGCAGCCT
Organism: Micromonospora sp. SL1-18; assembly: GCF_047921505.1. Lineage (NCBI taxonomy): Bacteria > Bacillati > Actinomycetota > Actinomycetes > Micromonosporales > Micromonosporaceae > Micromonospora > Micromonospora sp. SL1-18. The sequence goes on from NZ_JBLROA010000003.1 coordinate 41,214, forward strand.
GCGCGCCCAGGGCTTCGGGATGCCGCCCGGCCACCCGGGTCACTACGGCCACCCGGGTCACCACGGCCACGCGGGCCAACGGGGGCCGGGGATGGGCGGCATGCTGGCCGCCGGCGCGGTCGGCGTGGTCGGCGGCATGGTCGCCGGTGAGCTGATCGGGGATGCTTTCGAAGGCTTCGGCGACGACGGTGGGGACTTCGAGTAGCCCGCGAGCGGAAGTGACGAACGACGACGGTGGCCCCGGGACGGATCCCGGGGCCACCGCCGCTCTCAGGTGTTGCTCACTCAACGCCGGGACGCTCGGCGCTCCGCAAAGGACCGCCGGGTCGTGCCGGCCTTGGACAGACCACGGCTCAGCAGGTAGGTACCGGTCAGGACGGTCAGGTACCACCACGCTAGGTTCGGGTTGGTGATCCTCAGCCCGCTGGTGATGGAACTGCTCCAGTACGACGTCACCACGACGATTGCGACAGCAAAGGCGTAGATCCAGAACTCGGTGGTCAGGAACGCCTGCTTCGTCTCGGTGCCCGGAGACCGTTCCCGGAAGCCGTCGTGCATCATCGGCATCGGGCGGGTCTCCTGCATCGCCGCCCGTTCGGGTGTCTCCTGCATCGCCCGGTTGGGGACCTCCTGCGGCGGCCGGTTGATCGGCCTGGTGGAGGCAGCCTGCGTGCTCATCTTGTCCTCCTCGGATGCGATGAGTTGCTCACCCGCCCCGCTACCGCGTTTCGGCCACGGCACGGTTCGCGTTTCGTGGCGGGGGCACCCCGCGTCTACCCGTGGCCTCCGGAGAGGTAACACCGATCCGCGGCCGGATGTGGTCTCGTACGGGACCGTGGTGACGCCGTAGCGGGGCCATAGGGGTCCGGACGTCCGGTCCGTGGACGTATGCCGGGGTCTGCCGCCGATGTCGGTCCGCGGACGACCCGGCCGGGGTTTGGACCGCCGGTCGCCGGGCACGCAACACGGATCCCGAGAACGCTGCGAGGTGGTTGACGTGCGTGAGGACGACATGCGGCAGGAGGCCGCGCGGCGGGCCGAGGAGCGGGTCGCCGGCGGCGTGTACGGCGAGGGCGCGCTCGACGAGGTCACGGTGCCGCAGACGGACGTGTTGCGGGTGATCCAGGAGGAGGATCCGGACGACCCGGCGCACGTCCCGATCGACCCGAACGTGTTGCGCGACGGCGGGCCGACCCGGGGGCAGGGTGCGGTCACCACGACCGGGGGCACCGCCGGCCCGGCCAGCGCCCGCCGGTTGGCCCGGCAGCCGGAGCGGCACCGGGGGAAGGTGGCTCCGACCACCACCGGCGACGCGACCACCGGCGGCCTGAGCACCCCGGCCAGCGGCTCGACCAGCGACGCGTCGTCGCCCGGCAGCCAGGTCGGCAACTTCACCAACGAATGACCCACCCACGCCGGGGCGGGCACCCTCCGGGGCGCCCGCCCCTCGTTGATCAGGGGGCGCGGAGGATGCCGAGGCGCTGGGTGGCGCGGGTGAGGGCGACGTAGAGGTCGCTGTGGCCGCGCGGCGACTCGGCGACGATCCGCTCCGGCTCCACCACCAGCACCGAGTCGAACTCCAGGCCCTTGGCCTGCTCGGTGGTGAGCACCACCACCCGGCTCGCCAGCTCCGGCTGCTCGCCGACCGCGGCCTCCGGCAACGCGGCGGTGACGGTCGCGCCCAACTCGACCACCCGGCCGGCCGGCACGATCACCCCGAGCCGCCCGTCGGCCAGCCCGGCCGCCTCCCGCGCCGCCGCCTCGACCAGCTCAGCGGCGAGCCGGTCAGCATCGACGGTACGGTCCCACGGCGGCACGCCGCTGGCGCGTACGGAGCGGGGTGGGCGCAGCGCCGGGTCGATCGCGGCGAGCACGTCGGCGGCGACGGCCATGATCTCGGCCGGCGTGCGGTAGCTGACGGTCAGCTCCGCCAGCCGCCACCGGCCCGCCACGTACGGTTCGAGCGCCTCGGACCAGGACGGCGTGCCGGCGAGGGCGCCGGTCTGTGCCACGTCGCCGACGATCGTCATCGACCGGCTCGGGCAGCGGCGCATCAGCAGCCGCCACGCCATCGGCGACAGCTCCTGCGCCTCGTCGACGATGACGTGCCCGAACGCCCAGCTCCGGTCGGCGGCGGCGCGCTGCGCGGTGGTCAGCCGCTCGGACTCCTCCTGCCGTTCCAGCAGGCGGTCGGCGTCGATCAGGTCGGTGACGCCGAGGATCTCGCCGCCGTCCGCCTCGTCCTCGACGTCGATCGAGCGGGAACCGCGGGCGATCTCCAGCACGCCCTCGGCGTACTCGCGTTGCAGCGACCGGATCCGCTCCCGGCGGGCCGCTGCGGCGCGTTCGTCCTCGCCCAGCAGCTCGGCCGCCTCGTCCAGCAGCGGCACGTCGGCCGGCGTCCAGCCGCCCGGCTCGCGGTGCAGCGACGCCCGCTCGGCGTCGGTGAGCATCGGCGCGGCGGTGGCGATCCGCCCCGGGTCGGCGTACAGGTCGGCGAGCAGGCGTTGCGGGGTGAGCACCGGCCACAGCTCGTCCAGTGCGGCGCGGACCTCGGGCTCCTCGTGCAGCTCCCGGCGGATCTCGGCGACATCGGCCTCGGAGAGCAGGTTCTCCCCGCCGAGCGGGTCGGCGCCGATCCGCTCGGCCACCCGGGCGGCGAGCGCGTGCACGATCTCGATGTCGAACAGCGCCCGGGCCAGGTTGTGCGGGCGGTTCGACCGCCGGACCCGCTCCCGGGCCTGGCGCACCACGGCCGGGTCGAGCGTGAGGATCTCCCGCTGCGGCAGCTCGATCTCCAGCGGCTCGTCGGGCACCCGCTGCCGGTCCCGTACGGCGTTGGCCAGCACCTCGACCATCACCGCGCGTCCCTTGAGCGCGGCGGTCCCGGCCGGCTCGGTCCGCCGGGCCTGCACTCCGGGGAAGAGGTCGGCCTGAGTACGCAGCAGTACGCCGGTCTCGGCCAGCGCCGGCAGCACCTGGGAGATGTAGCGCAGGAAGGTGGCGTTCGGGCCGACCAGCAGCACGCCCCGGGTGGAGAGCTGCTGGCGGTGGGTGTAGAGCAGGTACGCGGCGCGGTGCAGCGCCACCGCCGTCTTGCCGGTGCCCGGGCCGCCCTGCACCACCAGCATGCCCGGCAGGTCGGCCCGGATGATGTGGTCCTGCTCTGCCTGGATGGTCTCGACGATGTCGCGCATCCGGCCGGTGCGGCCCGCGTTGAGCGCGGCGAGCAGGGACGCCTCGCCGGTCAGCTCCTCGTGTGCGGTGGGGGAGGCGGTGGCGATGTCCAGCACCTCGTCGTTGAGCCCGGTGACCTTCCGTTCCCGGGTACGCAGGTGCCGCCGCCGGCGTACGCCCTGTGGGTTGGCGGCGGTGGCGAGGTAGAACGCGCGCGCCGCCGGGGCGCGCCAGTCCATCAGCAGCGGGTCGTAGTCGCCGCTTGTGTCGAAGATGCCGAGCCGGCCGATGTAGCGCGAGTCGTCGTCGCCGTCGAGGCGGCCGAAGCAGAGGCCGGCCTCCACCGCGGAGAACTGCTCGACCTGGTCGGCGTACATCCGGACGGCGGAGTCGCGCTGCGAGCGGGCCTGCAACGTGCCGCCGGTGGTCCGCAGCTCCTCGGTGAGCCGCCGGGCGGCCTGCTCGCGCATGCCGTCCAGCCGGTCGTAGAGCATTGAGACGTATTCCTGCTCGCGACCGATCTCGTCGTCCTGGTGCAGCTCATCCGATGCATCGGAGTGCGTTGACAAGCCAGCTCCTTGTTGGCTTAAAATCGCGAAAGGAATGGCTTTATATGACCATTCCTTTTGTGTTTGAACTGAGAAAGATACCGCGTGCCCCCGCCGGGAACCAAGAACGGGGGCCCGACCGGCTCGCGCCGACCGGACCCCCGACGGTCCGTGCTCCCGGGTCAGCCCTTGGCCACCTGGTAGAGCCGCTCCGGTGTCACCAGGCCGGCCAGCACCCGGCCGTCGTCGGTGAGCAGCACGTTGAACAGCTTCCCGGTCAGCAGCCGCCCGCTGCCCCAGTCACCGCTCACCTTCGGCAGCCCGCCGAGCACCTGAGCCACCGCGTCCGCGCCAGGCGCCGTCGACTTCGCGTCGGCCTTCGGGCCGCCGGCCAGGCCGGTCGCGTCGAGCCGCGCCACCACGACCGTGGTCCAGCCGGTGCCGACCGTACGCACGTCCCGGCCGTCCGGCCGCCGGTCGGGGTCCGGGAGGTGCTTCCCGGCCGGCCCGCGCTCGCCGGTCGCCTGCGCCTCGGTGACCTTGACGCCGGGCGGCGGGTTGAACCGGAACTGGTCCGCGTCCGGGGTGCGGAAGTCGACCTGGGTGAACGCCACCTCGAACGCCGGCCGGTCGGCGCTGTCGGCGAGCACCTCGAACCGCAGCGGCACGTGCTCCTTCGCGTCCAGCGCGATCCGCACCTCGTGCACGAGGGAGCCGGTGTCGCGCGGGCTGAGGATCAGCTCGTACGCGTCCCGCCCCGCCACCCGGGCGGAGCGGCCGACGGTGACCGCCGTGGTCGGGTCGATCGCGGCGAGCGCCCGGTCGGCGGCGTCGACCGGGGTTGCCGGCGCGGACGGCAGGCTCGCCTCGCCCGCCGGCAGCGCCCGGTGTGACGCGGTGTTGGTCCGGCTGTTCCACGTCCACACGTCCCGGCCGTTACGCAGCAGGTCCTGCTCGCCGAGCGTGTCGACCAGGGCGAGCCGCTGCCGGTCCGGGCCGGCGTACCAGACCCGCAGGGTGTGTGTGCCGGTGAGCAGGCTGGCCAGCTCGTTGCCGCTGGCCGCGCCGGCCAGGTCGGCGATCGGCGGCAGCCCGAGGTCGGCGCGCTGCACCACCGTGCCGGAGAGCCCGTCCAGGCGGGACGTGCGCAGGTCGTTCAGAAGTTCGGCCGCGGTGCGCGGCGGCAGGGCCGGCTCGGCCCCGGCGGCGAACGTGCCGACCGCGGCACCGCCGCCGATCACGGCGACCCCCGCGGTCACCGGGACCAGCCAGCGCAGCACGGCGCGGTTCTTGAGTATGGGCATGTTGGGCACCTCCTGACCGTAATGGTGCACGTCGGTCGCTGTGAGGGTGCTGAGGAGAATCCCTAAGGAGTGTCACCCGGTGGCACCCTTGGACGGGTGCGGTTGCTGGTGGTGGAGGACGAGTCGCGGCTCGCGTTCGCGTTGCAGCGGGGCCTGCAGGCCGAGGGCTTCGCGGTGGACGTCGAGTCCACCGGGCCGGCCGGCCTGGACGCCGCCCGGCACGGTGGCTACGACGCGATGATCCTCGACGTGATGCTGCCCGGCCTGTCCGGCTACGAGGTGGTGCGCCGGCTGCGGGCCGAGGAGCACTGGCTGCCGGTGCTCATGCTCTCGGCCAAGGACGGCGAGTACGACCAGGCCGACGGGCTGGACTGCGGGGCGGACGACTACCTCACCAAGCCCTTCTCGTACGTGGTGCTGCTGGCCCGGCTACGGGCGCTGCTGCGCCGGGGCGCGCCGGAGCGCCCCACCGTGCTCACGGTCGGCGACCTGCGGCTGGACCCGGCGCGACGGCGGGTGACCCGGGCCGACGTCGAGGTGGCCCTGACCACCCGCGAGTACGCCCTCCTCGACTACCTGATGCGCCGGCCCGGCGAGGTGGTCTCCAAGACCGAACTGCTGGACCACGTCTGGGACGCCAGCCTGGACACCGCCCCCAACGCCGTCGAGGTCTACGTCGGCTATCTGCGGCGCAAGATCGGCCGCGACCGGCTGGAGACGGTCCGCGGCGCCGGCTACCGGCTCGCTGCATGAGCGTGAAAGGAGGGGCCCCTTCTTATCGCCTCCGGTATAGGAAGGGCCCCCTGTTAACACTCGGCCTGCGCGCCCGGCTGCTGGTGATCGGGGTGGCCGGGCTGAGCGTCGGGCTGGCGCTCGGCGGGACGCTGCTGCTCGGCGCGCTCGGCTGGACGCTGCAGCGCACGGTCGACGCCGAGGCGTTCCGGACCGCCGACGCGGTCGCGCTGCTCGCCGCCGAGAACGCCCTGCCCGACCCGCTCCCGGTGGCCGGCGGCCAGCTCCGGGTCCAGGTGGTCGACGCCCATGGCCGGGTCCGGGCCGCCTCCATCGACGGCGACCGGCTCGTGCCCATGCTCGGCCCCGACCAGCTCCGCGCCGGGCAGCGCCAGCGCCTCGTGGAGGATGGCCGGCGAGTCGGCCTCACCGGCCCGGTACGCGTGGTGACCGTGCCGGCGGGCACCCCGGCCGACCCGCTCACCGTGCTGGTCGCCAAGTCGATGACCGATGTCCGGCACAGCCTGCACGTGGTCCGGACCCTGCTGCTGGTGGGGTTCCCGCTGCTCGTGGCCGGGCTGGCCGTGGTCGCCTGGCGCGTGGTCGGCGCAACGCTGCGCCCGGTGGAGGCACTGCGCAGCGGCGCCGCCGAGATCACCGGGCGGGCCGGTCCCGGGCGGCTGCCCGTACCGGCCGCGCGGGACGAGATCCAGCGGCTGGCGGTCACCCTCAACGACATGCTCGACCGGCTGGAGGCGTCCCGGACCCGGCAACGGGCGTTCGTCGCCGACGCCGCGCACGAGCTGCGCAGCCCGCTGACCAACATGCGTACGGAGCTGGAGGTGGCCCGGCGGCTGGGCGACGCGACGGACTGGCCGGCGGTGGCGGACAATCTGCTCGCGGACACCGAGCGGTTGGCCCGGCTCGTCGACGACCTGCTGCTGCTGGCCCGTCTCGACGAGCAGGCGGCCCGGCCGGACGGGCCCCCGTCCCGGGCGGTGGGCCCGGTCGAGCTGGGCGAGCTGCTGCGCGCCGTCGCCGGCCGCTACCCGTCCCCACCGGTACGCCTCGCCCCGCCACCCGGGCCACTCTGGACCGAGGGCGACCCGGGGGAGCTGCGCCGGGTGCTCGCCAACCTGGTGGAGAACGCGCTGCGGCACGCCCACGGCGAGGTGCTGCTGGCGGTCACCGGCCCGCACCCCGACCCGCCGGTGCCCGGGCAGCGCGGGGCGGCCCCGGCCGCCGGCGCGTACCACCTGGTGACCGTGACGGACGACGGGCCCGGCATCCCGGCGGCCGACCGGGAGCGCGTCTTCGCCCGGTTCACCCGGCTCGACGACGCCCGGGCCCGCGACGACGGCGGCACCGGGCTGGGGCTGGCGATCGTGCGGGAGCTGGTCCGGCGCGCGGGCGGCGGCGTCGAGCTGTCCGACGCCGTGCCCCGGGAAGCGACGGTGACCAGGCCCGGGCTGCGGGTGACGGTGCGGCTGCCGGCGCTGGACGACCCGGAGGCCGACTAGCAGGTGCCGAGCCGCAGGTCCGTGCCCGTCGTCTCGGCGGGCTGTCGAGACGACGGGCACGGCGGGCGGGTCAGCAGCGCGGCACGTTCGGGATGAAGCCGCTGTATCCGGTCAGCACGTACGCGTCGGAGACGTACTGGTTGGTGCCGATCCGGTTCCAGATGTTGCTGGTGCCGTACGTGCCGGTCACGCTGGTGCCGATGGCCTGGCAGTAGATGCTGACGGTCGCGCCGTGGGCGACGGAGCCGACGACGGCGTAGTTGGTCCCGGGGCCGGAGCGGACGTTGAGGGTCCCGCCACCGGTGTTGACCGTGCCGCTGCCGATGCCGGTCACGCCGTTGACCAGCTGCATGTAGTACGTCCAGTTCCAGTACGGGCCGGGATCGGTGTGCGTCGCCCCCGGCACCTCGATGTGACCGATGATGTGGGTCCGGTCCTTCGGGATGCCGTATTTGTTCGCGATGTTGCGGGTCAGCGCCGCGGATGCCCGGTACATGGCGTCGGTGTACCAGCTCGGCTCGTTGACGTAACCCTCGTGCTCGATCCCGATGGACTGGGTGTTGTACGTCCAGTTGCCGGCGTGCCAGGCGATGTCCTTCTCCCGAACGGACTGGGTGACCGCCCCGTCGGAGGAGCGGAACGTGTAGTGGGCGCTCACCTTGGCCGACGGGTTCTGGAACCAGCTGATCGAACCGGCGTAGGAGCCCTGGGTGACGTGGATGACCACGTAGTTGATCGGGTAGTCGGTGGGGCGGTTGGCCACCGTGTAGTTGCCGGAGTAGGCGGGTGCCCAGGCGGCGGGCCCGTAGTCGGTGCTCATGGTGCCGACACCGCCCGTGCCCAGGGCGGCCACCCGGGCCAGGTCGCCCCGCTGCGGCGTGACCGGCCGGCCGGCGACCGTCACCGTGCCGCCCCGGGCGGCGGTGAATCCGGCGGCGAGCAGGTCGTAGACGGTGTCCGCGTAGAGCCGGGCGACCGAGGGGTTGGTCGCGCCGCCGTATCGGACGACCGAGCCGTACCACCGGTTGACGTCTTTGCGGTCGGCCTTGGTCAGGCCGGCCCGGTCGGCGTACGACCGCAGCACGGCGGCGGCGCCGGTGATGTTGGCGGACGTGTCGGTGCGCAGTGCCCTGCGGTCGAGTCCGGTCAGTGTGGCCGCCTCGTCGAGGGTGTGCACGGTGGGGTTGCTGGTGAGGTGCATCAGGCCGTAGCCGCCGGACGCGCTCGGCGCGCCGCCGTGCCCGTCCAGCCGGGTCTCGGCGTAGCCGAGCGCGACGAGCAGGTCACGTGGCACGTCGTACCGTGCCGCGGCGGTGTTGAAGGCGGCGCCCAGCGGGCCGGTCGCCGTGCCGGCCGGCGCGGCGAGGGCGGGCCCGGCGCCGAGCGCGGACTGGGCGGACAGCGAGAGGGTCACGATCAGCATGGCGCCGACCAGGCGGTTGGGTCGGCGCAGGGGGAACCGAAGGCGCACCGTAGCTCCTTTTCCGATGACCGGGAGGGGTGGGCCGTACGGTATACCGTGATGGTTGTCGATGTATAGATTTTGCAGGGGAGTAATGCCCCATGGCGACAATCTTCATCCCCGGGCGCGGCGATGGTGCCGGTCAGCTCCGGCGGGTGCAGACCGGAGCCGCCCGGGCCACCGTGTCGGTGGACCAGACCACCGCGACCGTGAAGCAGTAGTCGGTGCTGCGGCCGAGCCCGTAGGCGGTGTAGCTGTCGGTGCCGGCCGGCAACTGGAGGAAGGTGTGCTGCTCCTGCCCCGAGCGGCCGCCGGCTACCACCACCGGCCCTTCCGCGCCGGCCGGGTACGTCCAACTCAGCACGATGCTGTCCCGCCGATCGGTCAGCCGGACCTGCCCGGGCGGAGCGCCGGGGGAGACGGCGGGCGCGGCATTCGGTGTACCGGTGCCGGAGGGGGTGCCGCCGGCCGGCGTACCGGTAGTGCCGGGCGCGGGGCCGGGGGCGTCATGGGGGCGGCCCACCCGGGACACCCCGGCAATCACCGCGATGGTGCCGAGCGACAGCACCACGATCACCCCGGCCACCACCAGCGGCAGCCACGGGGAGGTCCGCCTCTCGGGGGCCGGCGGCCGGGGCACGTGCACCGGCAGATAGCGCGGCGGGACCCCGGGGTCCGCGGCCGGCTCCACCCGGCGTACGCCCTCCGGCTCGCTCTCGGTCAACCCGACCACGGTGGGCGGCAGTGCGCTCTCCCCGGGACGCCAGGGCTCCTCGGCCGGCTCGTCGGAAGGCCACGGGTAGTCGTCGAACGGGTCGGCGGCCTCGGGCGGCATGCGCGGCGTGGGCACGCTCGGGCGCCCGCCCTCGGTCCGGCCCGGCGGGTGGTAGAGCGGTGGTTCGGGGAAGCTCGGCTCGGGCGGGTGGTGGAGCGGCGGTTCGGGGAGGGTCGGCTCGGGCGGGTGGTGGAGCGGCGGTTCGGGGAGGGCCGGCTCGGGCGGGCACTCGGCGGCCGGGGGGACCCGGGCGGCGGGCACGACCGGCGCCTCCCGGGTCGGCGGCGCCGGGGCCGCGCAGACGTGGTCCGGATCGGCGCCGGCCCGGACCAGCCCCGTGACCTGCGCGGCGAGCGGGTCATCGGCGGGCAGGTGCAGCTCGCACAGCTCCTCGGCCAGCGTCAGGTGCTCGTGGGATTCCGCGTGCCGGCCGCAGTCGCGTTCCATCGCGCCGAGCTTGGCCAGCATCTTGATGCCGCTCGGGTGGCCGTCGCCGTATACCTCGCGGTGCAGTTCCCAGGTGTCCTGCAGCCGGTCCCGGGCGACGTCGCAGTGGCCGCGGGCGTACTCCACGGTGGCCAGGTCGGCGTGCGCGGCCAGCACCCGCTGCGCCTCCGGGCCGTCACGCGCGGTCAGCTCGATGATGACGTCGGAGTAGAGCCGGGCGGCCCGGGCGTCGCTGCCGACCCGGTGCAGCACCGCGGCCAGCGTGGCGGCGGCGGTGACGGTGCGTTCGTCGGAGCGGCCGTACAGCCGGGTGGCCGCCGCGTACGCGAAGGCGGCCCAGCCGCGCGCGGTGTGCGGCTCGCCGAGCGCGACCAGCACTCGGGCCTGGAGCCCGGCGGCCTCGGCCAGCTCGGGGGTGGCGTTCGCGGGACGTGGATCGGCGTCGGTCAGCGCGTCGGCGAGCAGCCGCTGGGCACCGGCGAGGTCACCCTCGGCCACCAGGTGGTGCGCCTGGACAGTCAGTTCACCGAAGCCGGAGGTCACGCCCCATCGTGCTCGTCCGGCAACGGTAAGTACAACCCCCGCAGTGGATCAGTTTGGTCGGGATCCGGTCAGGTGGTCGGCCAGGGCTTCGCTGATCCGTCGGAGCTGGTCCACCTCCGCGGGACTCAACGTGTCGAACAGGTGGCGGCGTACCCCCTCGACGTGGCCGGGGGCGGCGGCGGCCAGGGCGGCGTGGCCGGCGTCGGTGAGGACGGCGATCTGCCCGCGCCGGTCGGTGGGGCACTCGTCCCGGCGGGTCCAGCCGGCCGCCTCCAGCCTTGAGACGGCGTGCGAGAGCCGGCTACGGGAGGAGCCGGTGGCGTCGGCGAGCTCGCTCATCCGTAGCCGCCGGTCCGGGGCCTCGGAGAGCCGGACCAGGATCTCGTAGTACGCGTGCGGCATCCCGGCGTCGCGCTGCAGCTCGCGGTCGAGGGTGTCCATCAGCGCCCGGGAGGCGGTGAGGAACGCGCGCCAGGTCCGCTGCTCGTCGGGGTTCAGCCACCTCGTCATGGCGTCCATCATAGGGCAGGTTGTTGAGCGCTCAACTAAATCGCGCTACCGTCGGGTCATGGGAATCCACCGCCTCAACCACGCCGTACTGTACGTCCGTGACCTCGAGCGCAGCGTCGCCTTCTACCGCGACGTGCTCGGCTTCCGCCCGATCCAGATGACGCCGGACGGCTTCCGCGGCGCCGCCTTCCTCCAGGCACCCGACTCCACCAACGACCACGACCTCGGCCTGTTCGAGATCGGCGCCGCCGCCGGCCCGTCGCCGGCCGGCCGGGCCACCGTCGGCCTCTACCACCTCGCCTGGGAGCTGGACACCCTGGACGAGCTGGCCGCCACCGCCGAGCGGCTGGCCGCCGCCGGCGCCCTGGCCGGCGCCTCCGACCACGGCACCACCAAGAGCCTCTACGGACGCGACCCGGACGGGCTGGAGTTCGAGATCTGCTGGATCGTCCCGGCCGACCTGCTCGACGCCGACGCCCTCGCCGCACGCAAGCGGATCGGCCGGCTCGACCTCGACCGGGAGCGGCAGCGCTACGGCGGCCAGACCCGCGGCGGGGTGGGGATCTCCGTTCCGGCCTGAGACACCGGTGCGGTAGAACGGCAGGATGTCGACCGACACCGTCCTGCGCGAGCTGCTCGTCCGGCAGCTCGACCACTGGCTGCCGGCAGCGCTGCAGCGCTCCCGGCGGGCCACCCTCGCCCTCGCGTACGCCGGGAGCGACACCGCGGGCGCGGAGGCCGCGCTGCGGGTGGTGGCCGAGTTCGCCGACCGGCTGCGCGGGCGGCGGCTGACCGTGCTGGTGCTCGCCGCCGGCGGTGCGGAGCTGCCGGCCCGGCTCGGCGCGGCCGAGGCGGCCCTACCGGCGGACGTCGTCGTGCACGTGGTGCCCGGCCGCCCCGACCGGCTGCCGGTGCTGCTCAAGGCCGCCGGCGCGGCGGGCGCCCCGCTGCTGACGGTGGTCGACGGCGGCGACCCCGACCCGGCCCTGCTGGCCGCGGCCGCCTCCGGCCGACCGGCCGAGCTGCTGCTGGTCACCGCGCCCGGCCGGTCGCTGCGGCCGGCGCTGGACGCAGCCGGGTTCCCGCTGGTCACCGAGGTGGAGCTGGTCCCCGCCGCCGACGCGCCGGCCCGGCTGCTCGGCTACGCCACCGGCTCCGACCGGGCGCTGGAGGCGCTCAAGGACGCACTCTGGGCGGTCGACGAGTACGCCGGGGTGCGCTACCGCGACCCGGCCGACCCGGCCAGCCGCCTGGCGGACATCACCCTCGACCCGGAGCCCGGCCCGCTGCGCCGCGAACTGCTCACCGAACTCGCCCGCTCCGGCCCCCGTACGGTGACCGAGCTGCGCCGCTTCGCGGTCACCTCGACGGTGTACCGGGCCGCCGACGCGAACCGGGCGCTGGCCTCACTGCTCGCCGCGGGCGCGGTCACCCGGGAGCCCGAGCACGGCCGGCTCGGCGGAGATGTGGTGATCAGCGCCCCGGACGGGACAGCCGGGCCAGCTGCCTGACCACGATGGACGCGCCGGTCGCGATCACCCCGATGCTGAACAGCATCTGCCCGGACACCACCACCCGAGCGACCTGCCCCTGCGCGTGCACGTCGCCGTACCCGACAGTGGTGATCGTGCTGAGCGCGAAGTAGAGCGCGTCCACCCGCGTCCGCAGGCCGACGAACTCGCCGGCTCGGTTGGTGGCGAGGACGTAGTCGCCGAGGGCGAAGGCGAGCACCCCGGCGACCAGCGCGACCGCGAGGCGGATCAGCGAACGGGTCGCCGCCTCGCCGGTGGGCGCGGTGGGCGCGAGCTGCTCGCGCACCTGCCGGGTGATCAGGACGGCGACGGCCACCACCACGACCACGGTGCCGATCGTGCGCAGGACGAGCCGGACCAGGTTCGGGTCGGACGTCAGCGGCACGAGGAAGTACGCCGCCACCAGCAGCAGGCACGCCACCAGCGCCAGTCGGCGCTCCCGCCGGTACGTCCCGTCGGCCATGCGGCGATTCTCCGTCCCGACGCCGGCCGGGCCGGCGGGAACGGCGAAGTCTCCCGGCCGGATCGGCGGCCGCATGGTTGCCGCGCTCGGGACGCCGCCATCATGCCGGGCCGGGCCCGGCGGGGGAGTCGGCGGGCGGGCGGGGGTGCACCATGCGGACGGGCAGCGGCTGCTCCCGGCGGGCGCGGAAGGCACCTGGGCTGACCCCGACCTCGCGGGTGAAGAAGCGGCCGAAGTTGGTCGGCTCGGGGAAACCGAGCCCCCGGCCGATCCGGGCGACCGGCTCGTCGGTGGCGGCGAGCAGCCGGCAGGCCTGCAGGGCCACCCGGTCGTCGATCACCTGCTTGGCGCTGCGCCCGGTCACCGCGAGACAGGCGCGGGTCAGGGTACGCACCGAGCAGCCGAGCTGGGTCGCGTAGTCGTCCACCCGGCGGGACTGCGGGTAGCCGCGTTCCACCTCCCGGCACAGCCGCTGGAAGGTCTCCGTCTCCGGCCGCGGCGTCCGCTCCGGCACGATGGGGAGCAGGGTCAGCCGCAGCAGCAGTACGGCGAGCTGATGGCGCAGCAGCGCCGTGGCGGCGGGCACCCCGGCGTGCCGGTCGGCGTCCACGGTCAGCTGGGTCACCTCGCTGATCACCGCGTCCTCGTCCTCCCCGGCGAGCTGCCGGTACGCCGGCACCGCGTCCGGGTCCACGTCGAGGCCGCTCAGCGTCCCGGCGCCCCAGCGCACCACCGTCGCGTCGAGCTGCGGGCCGAGGCAGCGCAGCGCCTGGCCGGGGTGGGCCCGCAGCAGCGTGCCGGGCCGGCAGGACAGCGCGCGGAAGTCCAGCTCGGCGCTGCCGTGACCGCCGGTGACCAGGATCAGGAAGTCGGCGTCGAGCAGGACCGGGCGGGGCCAGCCGGGCTCGGGCGCGAGGTCACCAAGCGCGCCGGTGGCGATGTCGTCGGTGTCGTACCCGAAGGTGGGCAGGTCGGTGCGGGTGGCCGGGAAGAGCTGACCGGTAGTGACCATCGTCCCGACGGTAACCGCCCGCGGCGCCTGTTGCACTTCGACGGTTTCGGGAGGTAGGAGCGGGTCTTGCCGCCGGGGACGCGGGCCGGTTAGGTTACCGATCGGTAGCGCTTGAGTCGGCGAGCCGGCCCGCGGCCCCGCCGACTTACGATGGGATGGGCATGACGGATCTGTTCTCGGTCGAAGGAAAGAGGATCCTGGTCACCGGCGGCTCGCGGGGGATCGGGCTGATGATCGCCCGGGGCTTCGTGCACGCCGGCGCGAAGGTCATCATCTCCTCGCGCAAGGCCGACGTCTGCGAGACGGTGGCCAAGGAACTGTCCGCCGAGGGCCACTGCGAGGCGATCCCCGCCGACCTGAGCCGCGACGAGGGCGCGCTGGGGCTGGCCGCGGCCGTCCGGGAGCGCGTCGACCGGCTCGACGTGCTGGTCAACAACGCCGGCGCCACCTGGGGCGCGCCGCTGGAGGCGTACCCCGAGAGCGCCTTCGACAAGCTCTGGGCGGTCAACGTCAAGGCCGTCTTCCGGCTCACCACGGCGCTACTGCCGGCGCTGCGCGCGGCGGCCAGCGCCGACGACCCGGCCCGCGTGATCAACATCGGCTCCATCGACGGCCTCCGCGTGCCGTGGATGGAGGTGTACGCGTACTCGGCGACCAAGGCGGCCGTGCACATGCTCACCCGGAGCCTCGCCCACCAGCTCGCCGGCGAGCAGATCACGGTCAACGCGATCGCGCCCGGGCCGTTCGAGAGCAAGATGATGGCCTTCGCCCTGGACGACCCGACGTCCCGGGCGGCGATCGAGCGGCAGGTGCCGCTGGGCCGGATCGGCCGCCCCGAGGACATGGCGGGTACCGCGATCTACCTGTCGTCCCGCGCTGGGGCGTACCTGACCGGGGCGGTGATCCCGGTCGACGGCGGCATCACCACGCACGGCTGATCCGGGCGTACCCGGTGGTGGGTGGCCGGAGTCGCGCGGACTCGGCAGATCCGCGCGGCCCCGGTGTACGTCGTCAGCGGCCGGCGAGCAGCCGGTTCACCGCCGTGTCGACGTCCAGGTGCTCGGCCTCCCGGCCGCGCGGGACGACGACGTAGGTCCGGCGCAGGAAGCGCACGAGGACGCTCCGCGGGACCTCGAAGAGGGCGTTGCCGTCCGGGGACGACAGCGCGAGCGCGACGAAGTCGCCGCGCGGCGTGGCCCACGGCCAGACCCGAACGTCGCCGATGCCGGCCGGCTCGTCGAGCCCGGTGACCAGCAGTTCGCGCGCGAACGACCAGCTCACCGCCTCACCACCGGCGGATTCGGCATGGAACAGGACATGGACCGCATACGGGTCAGCAGGGTCGTAACGCAGACTGGCACGCACCGGCAATGCGGTGGCGTCAGGCGCGACGAGCCTTAGCGACGTCTCGACCTCTACGGTCGTCGGTCGAATGACACTCATGGACGTTCTCCCCCCGGCACCGCTGCGGAACGCGCGTGTCCCGCTTTTCCCATACTCAGCCGCTACTCCTGGCTACGCTCCGCCATACGCTGACTTCACCCAGTGGTGGGAAGGGGGTTGGAAACGCCTCCAAGAATATGAAAATTCTTGTAGGATTTCCTGCTTTGCCCAGTTCCGTGATCCCGCCCGGCAACGGGTGGTTCAGTCGTCGACCTACTCCGGTAACGTCCAGTCCTCAGCGAGGGTGACGGGCCGGGGTGACACTGGGGTGGAAATGGACACGAGGGTTTCCTCAGTGGAGCGGCAGGCCAAGGCCGACCCGCCGAAAGGAGCGGCCCGAGCAGCCGAAAGGCGGGGGGACGAAGTGCCGGTGGATCAGGGTGACCGGGGCGCCGGCGACGGCCACCGGGACACCTCCGGCGTCGCCGTCGCCCCCCGGCCCCGGGGCCGCTGGCGGGGCCGGTTGCACACCACCCTCGACCTGATTCGCGCCAACCCCACCGGCCGGATCACCCTCAAGATCTTCGTTGCCGTCGTCGGCGCCGTCGTGGTCACCGTCGGTATCGCACTCATCCCGCTGCCTGGGCCCGGCTGGCTGATTGTGATCGGTGGGCTCGGCATCTGGGCTCTCGAGTTCATCTGGGCCCGCCGACTGCTCACCTTCACCCGACGCAACGTCCAGTCCTGGACGCGCTGGGTGATGCGGCAGTCACTGGCGGCGCGCCTCCTGCTGGGCGCGGTCGGGCTGGTGTTCGTGGCCGTGGTGCTGTGGCTGTCACTCAAGTACAGCCTCGGCGTCGACGTGGTGGCGCGGGTGCTCCACTACCTCGCGACGCACTGACCCCGGGTTTTTGGTCTGGGTTCTCGATCGGGTAGAGTCATCGGCGCTGGGGGCGATTAGCTCAGCGGGAGAGCGCTTCGTTCACACCGAAGAGGTCACTGGTTCGATCCCAGTATCGCCCACCATCGAAATAGCGAAGAAGAGGCACCCTCGCGAGAGGGTGCCTCTTGCTGATTGCATCGCTAGTTGTCGTTGGACGTCAGCGGATCGTCAGCGAACGCGTCGCGGATGCGTTGATCTCGTCCGCCGGACCGGTGGGTGTAGAGGTTCAGTGTGGTCGACGGTTTCTCGTGACCCATCACCGCCTGGACGTCGTTGACCGGGACGCCGCGACACCAGCTCGCTGACCAGCGACGGGACACGTTCAGCCAGCAGATCGAGGCCCAGGGCAAGACGGCCGGCAGGTCAGCACGGTTGAGGTTGTGCCGGCGAACGACGAGACCGCCTCCCACTTGCGGCTCTAGTGATCGCGGCCCTCGACGGGTGGACCCCACAGGCCCAGAAGGTGAACATCAAGGCGGGCAAGACAGTCACCACCGACTTCGCCCTCCGACCCACCAAGTGTTGACCGAGCGTTGAGAACAACCGGGCCCGCGTCGATCTGATCGGCGCGGGCCCGGCCACACCTTAGCGCGACGTCACTGCCCGTCCAGAGGGCTGGTCGACGGTGTACGGAGCGTCGAGGTGCTCCGTTGCGCAGCAGCCTGGATCCCGCCGGGCGACGGCCAGCGCCGCGGGGTGCTGCCTGCAATCCCAGCGCCGGTCGCCTGTGGCAGGGCGTTGCCGCCGACAGGGTCGGAGTGTCAGTGAGTGTTCACGATCAGGGTGATGTTCCCGGTATGCGCACGTACCCACGCCGCCGCCTCCAGCGCCTGGCCGACGCGGGTGTCAACGAGCGCGGGTTGCCGCCCGCAGCAGGAGCAGGTCGGCGTCGGGAAACGGCCTGCGCCGCCAGATCACCCAGCTCGATGACCAAGGTCACCTGCGCGCTTCTGCCCCAACAGCGGCCAGCGTCGCGGCCAGCCGCATTGAGCATAAGTCGACGATGCCCTATGCCGCTCGGTAGGGGAGCCAGGCTGGGTGGAGCGTTCTGACCCGTGGTGATGCGGCGGACGGGCCGATGTGACCTCCCGGAGTGCACCGAACTGGTCAGCCAGCACTGCCCCCTGCTTAAGGGCATCGACTGTCGTCTCGAGTCTCTGATGCCGGCCAAGAGACGCGCCTTTTCTGTATCGACCTTGGCTCTGGGTGCTGCCCGGACGGCGCCGACACGGGTCCCGCGGTGCCCTGCTGGGAGGGAGCAGTCAGCCTTGACGGGGTTGCTACGTACTGCGATGCTACGCGGGACGTAGTAAGGGAGGTTCCATGGCCCGGCTCGCCGACCTCGGCCGGTTCTCCGAACCGGCACTGCACATCCTGATCAGCCTCGCCGCGGGGCCAAAACACGGCTACGCCATGCAGGACGACATCGGCGAGCTCACCGGCGCCCGCCCCGGACCCGGCACGCTCTACGGCGCGATCCGGCGCCTCGAGGAGCACGCCTACATCGAGGCCCTGCCCGAGCAGGACCGGCGCAAGCCCTACCGGCTGACCGACGCCGGCCGCGCAGCCCTGGGCACCGAGCTGCAGCGCATGCGGTCCCTCGCCGCGACCGGGCTGCGCCGGCTGGCGGTGGCCTGATGCGCGCCCGGATCATCCGCGCCGTGCTGGCGCTGTACCCGGCCGCGATCCGCGAGCGTTACGGCGACGAGATAGCCGAACTGCTCGCCGCCAGTGACACCCCGGCCCGGGACCTGGCCGACACCGCCCGGTGCGCGCTGCGCGACCGGCTCACCCAACGAACGGAGACGATGACCGTGGCTCAGGCGCGCACCGCTGGCGTCACCCTGATCAAGCTGGTCGTCGCGCCGTTCGCGTTCGGCGTGCTGCTGCTGGCCCTTCTGACCACGGCGGGTCTGCTGGCCGACGTGACCGGCGCGCACGAGGCCGCGCCCTACGGGGGCGCGCTGGCGGTGGCGCTCGCCGCGGCCTCGATGTGGTGGTTCGGCCGGTGGATGGCACGCTCCGAGCCGATCGTCGCGGCCGCCGTCGTGGTTCCGGCGGCGCTCGCGCTGGGCGTCGCGGGCATCAGCGCCGTACCGTATGTCGGTGATGTGCTCGGCGAGGTCCGTGCCGGATCGCTGGCGGCCGTGGCCTGCTGGGCGGTCGGCGCCACCGGTCTCGGCTGGGCGGTGAGCGTCCTGCTGCGCCACGGCCGCCGCGCCGCTGCCTGGCTCAGCAGCGGGATGGGGGCGCTGCTGCTGCTCGACGCGGTCACCGCCGTATATGTGTTCACCGCGCTGCCTCCTGAGCGCGCCCCACGGCACAATGCGCCGCTGTGGTACCTGTCGAGCATGAGCTGGTGGGATCCGGGCCTGGTCGACGGCGCGTACCGTCAGCTCGAGGACTCGATCAAGCTGCTGCCGCCGGTGCTAACCATGTGCACGGTGTTCCTGCTCGCCGTGGTCGGCGTCACCGCGAGCAGGCCCCGACTGGCCGCGTGATCGGTTCGACTCTCAGGTGGTTGCAGGAGACGCCGGCTTCAGACGTTTTCGCTCGACAACGCTTGTTGCCGTCACCACACTCAGCGGTGGCACGTCCTTCGCGACAACGGCGCCCGCTCCGACGACCGAGCCGTGACCGATTGTCACTCCAGGGGTGATCGTGGCTGCGGCGCCGATCCACACATCATCCTCGATGACGATGGGCGCGTGCGTGATGAAGTCGTACCGTTCGTCGAGCTCGACGGGGTGTCCGGCCGTGCTCAGAGTTGCTCGGGGACCGATCAGGACGCGATCACCGATGGTGATGCCCCCATAGTCGAGGAAGAAGCATCCCTGATTGATGAACACGCGCTCTCCGAACGATGCTCCGAGCCCATAGTCGCAATAGAACGGGGGCAGGATGGACAGAGAGTCAGGGATCGGTTTACCGAAGATCTCGGTCAGCACCATCCTGCGCGCGTCGAGGTCGTCAAACGGCAGCACGTTGAGGCGCGAGGTCAGGTTCATGACGAGCTGTACGCGTTCCGCGAAGGCTCGTGACTCATGCGTCCGTGTTCGTAGGCGTTGCTCGTTGCGCACGGAGGCGATGCTGGCACAGCGAGTCAGAGACCCGGTGAAGACCCACCGGCAGGGAACGTGTCACCGCTATCTCGGGGGAGCCTCACCGGGTTTCCTGCTCGCGGAGCGAATGCCCGGCGGGCTTCAGGAGGCGAGCGTTCTCGCGGGGCTTGGCCTGGCGGCGGCGGCGAGAAGCCAAGATCGTGCCGACGACGAGCCCGCAGAGGACGGCGAGGAGAAGGAGCAGCACCCAGGGGATGGTCCAGGCGTGCGTCGTGGTCTCAACGGCGGCGAGCGGGGCGACGGAGCCCGACGCGTCGGTGAAGAGCGGGACGAGGGTGACGGTCCCGGTCAGTTTCAGTGCGGGAGCCACTCCCTGTACGGGCACGGAGACCTTCCAGGTGTCACCGGGGAGCAGCGGGGGCGAGTCGTCGATTTGCCCGGCGCGGACCTTCAGGCGCCTGAAGGGGCCGGCTATGGACACTGCTTGCCGAGCGGTGAGGATGGCGTTGCCCGTGTTGTGGATCGTGTACGTGACGGTGGCGTCGCCCTTCCCGATCGGATTGTGCGTGCCCGAGTAGTGCACCTGCAGGTCCTCGACCGACAGGCTCGGCTTGAGTTCTCCACCCACGCGCAGGCGGATCCGGATGCCCACACGCCGGGCCACATTCTTTCCGTCCGCTTGGTTGGCCTGCGTCAGCGAGGTGACGACGCCGCCCAGGTAGTCGCCGGGCGCGGCATTGTCCGGAAGGGTGAGCTTGAACGGCACCTCGACCGACTTGCCGGGTCCGACCGTCACGTCGGGTCGGTCCAGGTGGACCCACGCACCGATCCCTGTCGATTTGGTGTCCTCGGTGACGAGGTCGAGCCGACCCGACTCGGTGGTGAATCCGTCGGCGGCGTACACAGCCAGGTTGAGCGGCGTGGCGCCGTGGTTGATGACGACGAGACCGTCCTTGAGCTGTCCGCCGGGGTTGAGGGTGTAGGTGTAGTTCTGCCGGCCGGACCCCAAGTTGTTGGAGGCCGTCCTGACCGCCCAGGAGACGTCGCCGTCCGCCGCTGCGGCAGGTGTGGCCTCCACTGCGAGGAAGCTGAACGCGACGAGCAGCACCACGACAGTGGCCTGGGCGAGGACTCGACCTGCTGTGGTCGTACGTGGTCTGGGCGGGTGCATCAGATGATCCTCGGACGGTCTGGGAGCGGCGGGGTGGAACGCGTGCGGTGGGGTGGGCACCCGACGGTGCCCACCCCACCGGTTGGAGCGGGCCGGGTCAGCTCAGCGCGGTGAGCGTGAGGGTCCCGGCACCGCCCTCGGTCGTCTGCTGGAGCCACGCGGGCTCAGCCGGGGTCGACCGGGCCACGTCGGCCCGCTGGTCCCAGCCCTTGCCGCGGTACGGGTGGATGACAACCTTGTCGACGGTGGAGCCGACCGGCTGAGCGGGGCTGGTGCCGTTGTTCGGGCCGCACCACTTCACCTTGCCCAGCTCCACGGCGGCGTTGGGCCCGTCGCAGGTGCTGCTGCGGATGTTCTCGACGACGAGCTTGTTGTCGCGCACCTGGATCTTCACGTAGGTACGGACGTGCTCCTGGTTCTCGACAGAGTTGGCCCAGTGGCTGTCAGGGTTCAGCGGGTCGGGGCCGAAGTCCGAGCCCTGGACCGGAGCGGTGAGGTCGTAGTACTTCGAACCTGACGCGGAGTTCGCCGTCACGTAGATGACACCCCCCGGGCCCTGGGCCACCTGCTCGGAGCCGGGCTGCTCATCCGGGTGCGACTTCTGACCGTTCTTGATCGCGTAGCTGCGGGAGTAGGCGTGGTCGTGACCCTGCAGGACCAGGTCGACGCCGAGCTTCGAGAAGGCGGTCGGGAAGTCCTGACGGCGCTTCTTGTTGTCGTTGTCGTTCGCGTGGGCGGCCGGCGAGTAGATCGCGTGGTGGTACACGAGCACCGTGTACTTGGCGTCGGCGCCGTGCGCCTTGACCACGTCGGTGATGTAGCCGATGTGCGCCTCGTCAGAGCCGTTGGCGTACGCGTTGCTGTTGATGTCGATGAACAGGACGTCCTTGTAGATGTACCAGTAGTCACCGCCGGACCGGGTCGTCGTGCTGCCGTTGTAGTACGGCGCGGAACGGTCGGTGTTCGGGGTCCAGAAGTGCTGCTCGTACGCCTTGCCACCGACATCGTGGTTGCCGATGGTGGCGACCCACGGGTACTGGCGCAGCTTGTCGGGCGCGAGGAACGCGTTCCACTGCGTCTCGGTGTTGGCGGTCTCGACCTGGTCACCACCGGAGACCAGCAGTTCGGCGTTCGGGTTGGCGGCGAGGGCGACGTTGAGGGTGTCCTGCCACCCCTCACCGTCCTTCGCCACGTTGCCGGACGAGCCGATCTGCGGGTCGCCGAAGAACAGGAAGTCGAAGTCGCCCTTGAAGTTCTGGGTCTTGAAGGAGTACGTCGGGGACCAGCCGTCCTCGGCACCGACGCGGTAGGAGTATTCGGTGTTTTCCTGCAGGCTGTCGATCGTGGCGTGGCCGTTGTAGCCGCCGTTGACGCTGTTTGCGCCGACGCTGGCCGAGAAGGCCACAGCGTTCGCGGGGAACTCGCCGTTTACGAGCTGGGAGGTCGGCGCGACCTCGACCATCTGCGGGGTGCCGGTCGAGGAGTACCACGACACGACGCGCTGCGATTCGCTGGCACCCACGCCGAGGACGATGCCGGTGGGCGCCGCGAGATCGGCCGCGTGGGCCGCGGTCATCAGGCCGCTGCCGAACACCGCGGCGACGCCGAGGACCGCCGCGCCGGCGCCCCCGGCCACCCGGCGGCGCGCAACCCCGCGGCCCTGTGTCCAATCGAACCTCATCAGATTCCATCCGTTCTGATACGAGGGAGTATTGAAAAACCTTGGTCAACATCGCGGAAGCCGGTGTCCAGCAGGTGAACCTGGGGCAGGCGGACTGTGACGCCTGCCGGAAGTCGTCCTGGGAAGTCAGATTCCGACGACTCGCTGCACGAACCACACCAGGCCCAGCACGGACACCCCCGCCGCGATCGCCCCGGACGTCCACACCCCAGCGGCCGGGCTGTGGCGGCGCAGCAGGGCGAGCAGTGGGAAGACGACCACGATGATCGCCAACTGGACGACCTCGATGCCCACGTTGAAGACGAGCAGCGACCACAGCAGCGTCCACGAAAAGGCCTGGTCGATCCCCAGTGCCGCGGCGAAGCCGAGTCCATGTACGAGGCCGAAGCAGAACACCACCGCGAGCCGCACCCAGCCCGCACGGTCCAGACTGAGGTGACTGCGACCGACCGTCTCGAGATCCGTGGCGTGCGACCGGCGCCGCCAGGCCCGCCACAGATGCCAACCCGCGACGGCCGCGATCGACAGGGCGATGACGGGCTCGACGAACGACGCGGGCAGCTGCACGAGGCCGAGGGCGGCGAGGATGAAGGTCACCGAGTGGGCCAGCGTGAAGGCCGTCGCCGCCAGCACGATCTCGCGCAGGCGGCGGGACCCCACGATGAGCGCCAGCAGGAACAGGATGTGGTCGAGCCCGGAGAGCAGGTGCTCGGCACCGAGCCGGAAGAACTCCCAGAACCGCTCGGTCCAGGACTGCTGCGTGGAGAACGACCGATGCTCGGCGTCGAGGGCGGTACTTCCCGACTTCAGGTCGAGGTCATAGGTGACGATCGTCTTGGTGTCGCGCACATAGCCCTCGGAGTCCGGAAACAGCCCGCTGCGGACCTCGTGCGCTCCCGCTGACTCAGGGCACCGGTAGTCGAGAACCAGCAGCGCGTACGGCACACCTTCGCGTTCCTCGACGGTGAAGTCGCCGTTACGGACCGGGGTGCACGCCGTGCCGTCGGCCGTGACGCCGAAGCGCTCGGTCACGTACGCGACCACCGAGTCGGCGTGGGCGCCGAGCGCGGCAGACTGCTCCGCCGCGCCGCCGTCCTCGAACGCCGCGGTGCCCGCCCGGAACAGTTGATCATCCTTCTCGTAGTCGGCAGCGGAGACGACGAGCAGGTCGTACTCCAGCCGCAGCTCGGTGCGGACGTGCCCGGTCTCCGGTGAGGTGAGGTCGACGTACGCGGT
This sequence comes from Micromonospora sp. SL1-18, assembly GCF_047921505.1. Classification (NCBI taxonomy): domain Bacteria; kingdom Bacillati; phylum Actinomycetota; class Actinomycetes; order Micromonosporales; family Micromonosporaceae; genus Micromonospora; species Micromonospora sp. SL1-18. Next base: position 64,715 of record NZ_JBLROA010000003.1, read on the forward strand.
CGAGCTGAAGCCGTGGGCAAGCGCGGGCGCGGCACTGAGCAGGACGCCGACGGCTAGGGCCGCGCCGACGACACCAGCGCGCCATCGAGCGGCGTGGGGCATGTGACTCCTCTTCGGTTGGCGACCGAAATCTGCTCGGCTCAGATGAACGAACGGCATCCTGCGCGCGAACCAGCGACGAAACCCACCCGACCGAGGTGACCTCCGCATCCACAAACGGCAGGCCATGGGGTAGGAAGTAGGCGCACCCACCGCCATCTCGAGGACGGTCTCCATGCGCTCCCGCCTTCTGCCCGCCGGCATGCTGGCCGCGGCAGTAGCGATCGCCGTACTGTTCGGCGGATGCAGCTCCGGCGACGACTGGTCCCGGCCGCACCCGAAGCCCACCCCCGTCGGCACCCTCGGCCCGGGGTTCTTCGACCCGGCCGCGCCGCCCGCCCCGGAGGCGACGATCACGCCGCAGCCTGGCTCCTGGGACGGGGTCCGTCCGTCGAAGGGCTATCGGGTGGTGCTGCTCACCGCAGGCGACGACCCCCAGACCAGGACGCTGGTGAACGCCGTGACGCAGTGGGCCGAGGCGGAGCAGGCCAGTGTCAAGACCATCACCGCCACTGGACCCGAGCAGTTCGTTCCGCAGATCAGCAAGGCGATTGACCTGGGGCCCGACCTCATCATCAGCGCCGGCAACGATCTCGTCGACCCGATGGCCCTGGTCACGCCCCACCACCTCGACCAGCAGTTCCTCGTGGTCGGCGCTGAGCTGGCCGAACCCACAGCGAACGTCACCGCCGTCGATTGGTCGGGGGCGTCGTTCCGCGGCGAAGGACTCGGGATGTCTTCGGCGTACGACCCCGCCACCTTCACTCCCGAGCGCGCCGGACGTGCCGTCCGGGCCGGTGTCGCGGCCGTGCTCAACGGCCTGACCGGCATCGTGATCTGGCTGGACTAGGTCCTTCGGCGAGCGGGACTTCGCCCAGCCGCAGCCGAGTTTGGCTGGTGCGCTCATCGCCTTGACGGGTTCAAGCGACGGGCGCCAACGCATTGACGGACGGAGACGCGACTGCCACGATGAGTAGGAAAAGGTTTTCCTACACGTGGATCATCGAGGAGTCGAGGAGGAGCGCCGTGGCGCCGGCCCGCACTCTGCTCGCCACCGTCGCCGTGCTGGCGTCGGTCCTGTCGTCACCGTCCGTGAGCCACGCATCGGCCGCCGGGCCGGCCTCGCCATCCCTGGCCGCGTCGAGCGAGGCCATCCACCCGCGACATGCGCCCGACCGGCTGGCCACTCCGGTCTGCACCGACACCCCGCTGCGGTTGACCTTCGACGGTCCCGTGGAGCTGGGCACAAGCGGCCGGTTGCGGGTACACCGGGCCGGTGGGGAGGTGGTCGACACCATCGACCTGGCCGACCCGGCGACCTACCAGCGCGCGATCGGTGGGGCACGGTCGGACTACGGCGAGATCCACCGCTGGACCTACGAGCCGGTCGTCGTCGAAGGGAACGTAGCGTCGGTGTACCTGCACGACCCGCTCGCACCCGCCCAGGTCTACTACGTCACCATCGACCCGGGATTCTTCGTCGGCGACGCAGGGGTGACCGATCGCACGGCCTGGCAGTTCCGCACGAAGCAGGACCCCCGCCCGGACGTCGACCAGCTCAGCGTCGACGGCCGGGGCAGCGGCGACTTCTGCACCGTGCAGGGAGCTGTCGATTTCGTCCCTGAGGGCAACACCAGGCCGGTCCGGATCGGCGTCGCACCGGGCTTCTACCGCGAGATCGTGTACGTGTCGCAGGCCAGGCCGCACATCTCGATCAGGGGCGCCGGCGCGGCGAGCACCGTCATCGGATACCCGAACAACAACGTGCTCAACGGTGACTCCGCGATGGCGAACGTGCCGCCGGAGCAGAGCTACTGCCCCCGCCGGGTGCTGCCCCAGCCCGACCGCTACAACTGCTGGCGAGCGGCCTTCGGGGTGGACGCCGACGACTTCCGGTTGACCGACCTGACGGTGCAGAACCTGACGCCGTACCGCGGGTCGCAGGCCGAGGCGTTCCGTGGCAACGGCGACCGGATCACCCTGGCCCGGGTGCGGTTGCTCAGCTTCCAGGACACCCTGCGACTGCAGGGCCGCGCCTTCGTCACGGACAGCTACATCGACGGTGACGTCGACTTCGTGTGGGGCACCGGCGGTGTCTTCATGCAGCACTCCGAGTTGAAGGCCCTGCATGCCGGCTACTACAACCAGGTCCGCAACACCGACAACGGTCCCGGCAACGTCTTCGTCGACGTACGGCTGACGCGCGGACCGGAGGTGCCGGACGACAGCGTCTACCTCAGCCGCATCGAGCTCAACCGATTCCCCTCGAGCCAGGTGGTCTTCATCGACTCCGCCATGGACTCGCACGTGAAGAGGGTGGGCTGGCAGATCACCAGCCCGAACGACTGCGCCGCGGCCGGGCAGCTGCGCTTCTGGGAGTACGGCAGCACCGACCTCGGCGGCCAGCCGCTCGACACCAACGCCCGGCTGTCCTGCTCCCGTCAGCTCACCGCCGACGAGGCGGCACGGCTGCGCGACCCGGCGTACGTGCTCGGCTGGGACCCGCACGTCGACGAGGTGCACGTCGACGTCCGCGAGATCTGAGCGGGGTGCACACACCTGATGAGAGGAACCGAGGAGTGAGGCGTCGTACGCGAGTTCTGCTGTGCCTGGGCGCGGTCGCGGCCATGACGTCCGGGCTGACCGGTCCGAGTTTCGCCGCGGGGGCGAGTGGCCCGGCGGCAGCCGGGAGTCAGGCCGGGGTGCGCTCGACGGGCACCGTCGTGGTAGCCCGCCCGGGCTCCGCGCCCATCATCACGAACGTCGGCACGGCCACGATCACCGTCCGCGCCGGCGCCATGGTGCCCGCGGTCAAGGGCCTGCTGGTCGCCTCCGACCGGTCGAGGCAGCAGCTTGCGGTCGTCGACGCGGAGGGCAGTGCCAAGGGATCCGAGCGCATCGTCGCCGGGGACCGGCTGCGGGTGACCGCCGAGGACGGCCGCTCCGTGGGTAGCTACACCTTTGCCATCGAGGATCCGGACGCCGAGCAGCGCGACGGCGTCTACTGGAACCATTCCCGATACGACGAGATCGACCGCACCGTCAACGCGAACACCCCGGTCTTCCCGGACCGCCGCTGCGACATCACCGATGACAGGTACGCGCACCTGGTCCGGCAGATCACCGAGAGGTACGCCGTCGGCAACGAGGCCGGCAACCCGGCGGTCAAGTCGTCACCGCTCGTCTACGCGTCGCGTCAGGTCTGGTACTACACCGACGCCATCGCCGCGGCAATCTCCGATTGCCACAGCGCGGGCGGCGGGATCGTGGTCGTCCCGGCTGTCGGCTCCCGCAACCCCGACGGGGCCTACTACTCCGGGGCCATCACCCTGCTGAGCAACATCAACCTGCGCATCGAGACCGGTGCCGCCGTGAAGTTCGTCCGCAACAAGACGAACGAGTACTACCCGGTCGTGCTGACCAGCTACGAAGGCAGCGACCTCTACAGCTTTTCGCCCTGCGTCTACGCATTGCATCAGACCAATGTCGCGGTCACCGGAGGCGGTCTGCTGGACGGCCAGGAGGACATGTGGAACTGGCGTCCGTGGAAGAAGGGCTACTGGGGCGAACCCTCGGTGGAGAACAAGGACACCAACGCGCCGTACGGCACGAACGGGGTCCTCAACGCCATGAACTACGCCGACGTGCCGATCCAGAAGCGCATCTTCTCCGACGACGGGCATATGCCGGCGACCATCCCGGTGATCGACGGTGACTCGGTGCGCAATGTCGCACCGCCCGCCGACGCGGTGCCCCTCAGGTCGACCTTCCGGCCGTCGCTCATCCAGACCTACGCGTCGAGCAACGTCCTCATCGAGGACGTGAAGATCCGGAACACGCCGTTCTGGATCGTGCATCCGGTCAGCTCGAGGAACGTCCTGATCCGCAACCTCGACATCTACAGCGACAAGACCAAGGACTTCGAGGCCGGCGGGTGGAACAACGACGACGGCGTGGACCCGGAGTCGAGCAGCCACGTGGTGATGGAAGGCAACCAGGTCACCGTCAGCGACGACGGCGCGGCGATCAAGGCCGGCCGCAACGTCAACGGCAGGAAGCACCGCAGTCCCAGCGAGGACATCATCATCCGGCACTCGGTCTACAACAACGACGGCGGCGGGTCCGCGGCCGTCTCGATGGGCAGCGAGATGTCCGGGGGCGTACGCAACGTCTTCATCCACGACAACGAGTTCGGTGGGCCCGGACTGTCGCTGGCGCTGAAGATCAAGACCAACTCCAACCGGGGTGGCTACGTCGAAAACATCTACCTGAGAGACTGCCTGTTGCGGAGCGGCATCTCGGGGATGGTGCAGTTCGACGGCAACTACTCCGAAACCGTCCCGTTCCCGGGCGCGGACGTGTTCAACCCGGCCATCCGGAACATCTACCTGGACAACGTCGACACCGCGCCCACCATGACGCCGGGGCGGACCACCTTCCAGATGTCCAGCGCGGCGTCGCGGTCGCCGGTGGAGAACGTCTACTACCGGAACTCGGAGTTCTACACGACGAGCACGCTCGACGCGGGCTTCCGAGGGAACAAGAACATCAAGAACTTCGTCGTGGAGAACGTCGCCTACGTTAACCCGTCGACGCTGCAACGCACGCTCTACAACGCGACCCCGTTGAAGCTGCTGGACGAGACGGAGGCGGTGACCGACTCGGGTCACGCCGTGCGATTGACCGCGGCGAGCATCCCGGCTCCGGACACCATCACCCCCGTGCCGGCCAGGACGTTCACCCTCCGCGGAAAGGTCGACCTGGCGAGCTATCCGGACTTCGTCGGCAGGGGAACGGTCCGGGTGTTCGTCGACCGGAGCGGGACCGCCATCCTGGCCGCTCTCGCTGCCGACGGGAGCTTCGCGACCGGACCGATCACCCTGAACGATGACCAGAGCTGGTACCAGGATCGGCACTACGTCGCGGTGAACTTCCACGACGGCGGTATCAACATGAACACGATGGTGTACCAGGTGGCGGTCGAACCAGCGGGCTGATCAGCAGCAGCGGCACTCGTCTTTCCGCCCGCTTCCGTGAGCGACATCGGTCACGGAAGCGGGCGGGCCCTGCGGGACGCCGGGCAGACCTCCTCCTACCGACAGTGCCCTCCCACCAGGAGCAACACCGCGCGCGATCGTGGCTCGGCCACACCAGGAGTTCAGACCTGCGACAGCCGCGACGCGGATGACCCAGTCACCAGACCAGGATCTCGCTGGCCGGTCTTACGGGTGTGGGCTACGCCCGCCTAAGTTCGAGCACCGGAATGATGCGGATTCCAGCAGTTTGGCGTGCGTACTCGGCAAAGCCTGGGTAGCGCCGCGCTTGCTCGGCGTAGATGCGGTCGCGTTCAGCGCCGGTCAATTCGCGGACGGTCACCTTGTATGTCTCGGTTCCGCGCTCGACACTGCCGACACCGGCGGCGGTCAAGTTGTGGTACCAGTCCGGGTTGGTGGGTGCTCCACCCTTGGTGGCGAAGACGTAGATGACGTCTGGCTCGGTGTCGTGCGGGAGGTACATCACCGGGTTGACATGCTCCCGCCCGCTTTTGCGGCCGGGGTGATGTAACAGGACCAGCGGAGCGCCCTCGAAGTTTCCGCCAACCCTGCCCTCGTTCGCTCGGAACTCCGCGATGGTCTTCGCGTTCCAGTCGAGCGTGTCGCTCATGTCGAACTCCCGTCGGTCACGATCCCGGGGTATGCGCTGGGACCGGGTGATGGAAGGCCCTGCGGCCGTTCCTGGCGATCAGGCCTTTGACCTGGTGCTTCATGGTAGCTAGGCCCCATCCCGGAACTGGGTGGAGACGAGCGGACCGGCGGCTACGACACCTTTACGTGGGCGTCCACTGCGCAGATCACGTCCAACTCGGCGAGGGTCGCCTCCTGCGTCCCTCTGGACTGATCACGGTCAGCCGCGTCGCTCCAGACTGGTCGTGAAAAATTCTTCCCTTGAGTGCACTGACCCGGTAACCTTTTGCCGAAGCGCCAGGCAGGGCCACCGGGGGTGGCTCCAGATCCGCACGCCAAGGCCGGCCTCCGCTGGGATGTAGGTGCAGCGTCGTCTTCCCCCCGATGGAGTTCACATGCAGACCGTGAAACGACTGTCAGTCATCCTCACGGCGGCCGTCGTAGCTTCTCTCACGGCCGCCACACCGAGCTTCGCATCGAATACCACCCAGCTGGTCGTCCACTTCTACGGGGGCGGCACGCAACGCCCGGGCCAGATCACGGCTTCTGCGCTCGGCGGCAGCTCCGCCGCTGCGAAGGCTCTGGCGCACGACTCGTTCGGGGAGGTCGCGACGTTCGACTTCCCCGATGCGGGTGACGATGCCCATCTCGGCTTTACCGTCTCCGGCGACAGCGTGTTCCCGAACGACCGTCGAGTGGTGCGAGCCACGTCTGGCGAAGCCGAGGTATGGGTTCTGGACGGGGACGCCCGCGCCTACCAGGCGCCCAAGCAGATCGCCCCGACACACGTCGTGCGCAACGATTCGAAGGCGTACGTCGCCGTCGAAGATCTGGTGGGCCTCCTCGGGCTGACATACAAATACGCCCTGAACACCTATGTGTTCGACGGTCACGCCAAAAACACGACCAACATCCTGACGATCTACCGGAACCGTGACTATTTCGAGATCGACGTCGCCCACAACCGCATCGGCTCGAACGTAACGGGCAACATGCTCAACGCCTACACCGACACGGTGTTCAACGACATCGACGGGTACTACGCCGGTGGTCGTTACTACCTGTCCTACGGCGCGATCGAGCGGCTGTTCCAGGTTCGCACGCTGATCCTGGACGACGGAAGCTCGTACATCCTGATTCCTCAGGTCGTTGCGCACGGTAGCCTCGAAACGGCGGACCCGGCGACGGTCGGATTCGACCCGGCCAAGCTCGACGCGATCGACGCCTACGTGCAGCAGCAGGTGGACGCCGGTGGTCCGGCGGTCGCCTTCGTGGTGACCAAGGACGGCAAGACTGTCAAGAACAGCGCCTACGGCTACGCGAAGAAGTACGGGACGGCCGTCGTCGATGGCCAGATCCAGCCGGCGGTCCTGCTGCCCGTGGATGAGCGGGAGCCGGCGACGACCGACACGCTGTTCGACCTGGCCTCCAACTCGAAGATGTACGCGACGAACTACGCGATCCAGCGCCTGGTCAGCGAGGGCCGGCTCGACCTCAATCGCACCTTGCAGAGCTTCCCGGGCTGGGAGAACTTCCGTGACAACTACACGGTCTACACGGGCAAGTGGACGGTCGGCGGCTCGGGGGGCATCACGGCTAGGCGCACCGGCAAGCAGACCATCACCATCCTCGATATCCTGCACCACAACGCCGGTCTGATTCCCGACCCCGAGTACCCGAATCTGAGCTCGGCGGGGGCCCTTTGGTACCAGACCGACAATCCCGACGATCGCACGGGCATCATCGACGCAGTCTGCAAGACCCCGCTCATGTACGCCCCGCGCACGACCTTCGCCTACAGCGACGTCGATTTCATGATCCTCGGGCTCCTGGTGGAACAGATCACCGGGCAGCGCCTTGACGAGTACATGCAGCAGGAGTTTTACGGTCCGCTCGGCCTCGACCACACGATGTTCCGGCCGCTTGACCACGGCATCGCGCCGGAGCAGGTCGCCGCGACCGAGCTCAACGGGAACACCCGCGACGGCCACGTGTCGTTCGGCACGTTGCCCGGCGGCACGCCCGTGCCGATGCGCCACTACACGCTCCAGGGTGAGGTGCACGACGAGAAGGCCTACTACTCGATGGCGGGAATCGCGGGCCATGCCGGGCTGTTCTCCGACACCGCCGACATGGCGGTGCTGACGCAGCTCATGCTCAACGGCGGGATCTACGGGGACAAGCAGTACTTTTCTCAGGAGGTGGTGAACCAGTTCACCGCACCGTTCAGCCTGAACCCGGCGACGGTCGACTCGTCGACGATCGCCCTCGGCTGGCGGGTGCACTCGAAGAGCGCCGCTGCGTACTACTACTTCAACTGGGGCCCGAGCCGTGAAAGCTACGGCCACCAGGGCTGGACCGGCACGCTGACGGTGATCGACCCCCTTACCCAGATGACCGTCACCGTGCTGACGAACATGCGTCACTCGCCGGTCGTCTCGCCTCCGAACGGGTTCGCCGGTGCGAGTTTCCCGGTCTCGGACCTTGTCCCGATCGTCGCGCGGGTCTACAACGCGCTCAATGGGCAGTCGGAACAGTTCAGCCCGCTCGCATCGGTCCGGTCCGTCAACGACGTGACCGTCCCGGCCGGGAGTTCCAAGGCAGACGCGCTCGCGGCGCTGCCAGCAACGACCACGATCACCGACAAGAACGACGTCGAGCACGTCGTCTCGCTGGACTGGTCGATCAGCGACTACAACGGTTCCTTCCCCCGCGACTACTCGGCCACAGGTCGGTTTACGCTGCCGGCCACGGTGCTACCACCGGCACCGGGTGGGCCCGGCCTTGAGGTGTCGGCCACAGTCCACGTGGTGCTCACGGCCGACCCGTGGGCCGCGTCGAAGGCCTACGCCGCCGGCGACCTCGTCGAGTACGGCGGCACGGTCTGGCAGGCTTCCTGGTGGACGCAGAACCAGGTGCCGGGTGACCCGTACGGCCCGTGGCAGGAGCTCCGGAACGCGCCGGATGGCACGACGGTGTGGACGGCCTCTCGTGTGTTCGTCGCGGGTGACGTTGCCGTCTACCAGGGGGTTCGGTACCGGGCAAAGTGGTGGACACGCAACCAGGTGCCGGGAGACGCCTACGGCCCCTGGCAGCCGATCGTCTGATCAGCGAACGCGGCGGGCCCGGGGCTCCAGTCTCCGGGCCCGACTACCTGGCCTACGCGACCCCATACATCCACAGGCTCCGCCCGGCCCAGAGGCTGGCAGCTCAAGCAGACGGCGTGACCGGGGACCGCAGGCCGAGCCACTGCTCGGCGTCCCAGGCCTGGAACCGCTCTACCTCGGTGAACCCCAGCTTTGCCGCGAGGCGCATCGAGCCGACGTTGGCGGTTTGGGTGGTGAGCACCACCGGCTCGCCGGGAAGGACGCCGTCGAACCAGTCGAGTGCCGCCGCGCACGCCTCGGCGGCGTACCCGAATCCCCACGCCCGCGGCAGGAACAGGTAGCCGAGATCGGCCTTCCCCGCGGCAGCCGGGCGACGGTGCCCCGTTGCTCTCCTGAGCAGGATCTGGCCGATCATCGCCCCGTCGAGATCAACGACGAAACTCCCGGGCCACCGCTCGGGTGCCCCGGGCATCTCGCGCTCAAGCTCGTCACGCGGCCGGGGGCCGCCGAGGTAGGTGTGCACCTCTGGCGACGCCAGCAGCTCGATGAACGCCGAACGGTCCCGGGCCTCGGACTCACGGAGCACGAGCCTCTCGGTCCGGATCGGCTCAGGCGGCCAGGCGACGGGCCCGAGCTCAGTCATGTCGGCCAGCTAATCAGCAGACTCGGCAGCGATCAAGACTCGCGGACCGATCAACCCACCGGCCCGGGCCCCACCCTCACCTACGCGGCCGGGCCCTACAAGCCACGCCTGCCAGGAACGGGATGCCTCCCGTTTCGATATGGTCAAACCGACGGCCGGCTCCTTCTCTTTGCACCAGATCACGCTTTCGCGAATGTCACGCCGTTGGCCGGCTCTCCGCCGTATTCGCTACTCACGATCGATGGTGTGCCCAACCTCGCGGCCTGGATAGAGGTGTGTGCCGCGGCCTGGCGATAGCAGCTGGCCGACGAGCGCCCGCATCTGCCGGGCGGTGCTCGCTACACAGCGTTACAGCACGTGGTGCGGCCGGCGCCCGGATCTGACGAATTGAGTACGTTGCCGGCCGCTGGGGCTTGCCGTTGCGTGGGTTGTTTGAAGCGGTCAGCGGACGGCGTCGGTGAGTCGGGTGGCGAGGTCTCGGATGTGTGTGATCAGTTCGGGTGGTTGGTGGATCTGGAAGCGGAAGCCGAACAGTGCGACGTAGATGGCGAGTTCGTCGAGGGAGTTGGATCCGGTGTGCAGTAGGCAGGTGTGCGGGTCGACGGCTTCGATGAAGCCGACGGTGGGTGGGATACGTTCGGCGGCGGCCTCTGCTGGCGCGTGCAGGGTGATCTGGGCCTGGTAGCGGTACGGCGCGGTGGATACGCCGCGGGTGAGGTAATCGGCGAGGTTGACGTCGGGCGCTTGCCGTGGGGTGAATCGCGGGCCTGCTGGGATGCGGGGACGGATCCGGTCGACGCGATACGTACGCCAGTCGCGCCGGTCGGTGTCCCAGCCGATCAGGTACCAGCGTCGGCCGGTGTGCACCAGCCGGTGTGGTTCGGTGTCGCGTACCGAGTCGGTGCCGTCGTGGCGTTGGTAGTCGAAGCGGAGCCGCTGGTGCTCGCGGCAGGCGGCGGCGACGGCGGTCAGCACGTCCGGGTCCACGGTGGGGCCGGTGGCGGGGACCGTGACGGTGACCGAGTGCAGCAGGTCGACCCGGTGCCGTACGCGCGACGGCAGTACCTGTTCGAGCTTGGCCAGTGCGCGTAGCGAGGTTTCCTCGATGCCGGTGACCGTGCCGCTGGCTGCGGTACGCAGCCCGATGGCGACGGCCACGGCCTCCTCGTCATCCAGCAGCAGCGGCGGAAGCTTCGTTCCGGCGCCGAGTCGGTAGCCGGCCGCACCGGGGGTGGCGTGCACCGGGTAGCCGAGGTCGCGCAGTTTCTGGATGTCGCGGCGCACGGTCCGCACGTCGACCTCAAGGCGTTGCGCCAGGTCGGCGCCGGTCCAATCGCGCGGGGTCTGCAGCAGCGAGAGCAGACGCAGCAGCCGGGCGGAGGTTTCGAACATGCCCCAAGTCTGCCAGTTAGCCTAGGGCCGGACCTGTCCTAGCCTGCCCGTAGCGTGATGCTCATGAGCGAACAGATCACCCCGTTCCGGATCGAGATTCCCCAGGACCGCCTCGACGACCTGCGCCACCGGCTCGCCAACACCCGTTGGCCGGAGGAGTTGCCGGGCGCCGGCTGGGAGGCCGGGGTGCCGCTGGACTACCTGAAAGACCTGGCCGACTACTGGCAGACCACGTACGACTGGCGCGGCCACGAGGCACGGCTGAACGAATTTCCCCAGTTCACCACCGACATCGACGGGCAGACGGTGCACTTCCTGCACGTGCGTTCACCCGAGCCGGACGCGCTGCCGCTCATTCTCACCCACGGCTGGCCTGGCTCGGTCGTGGAGTTCATGAAGATCATCGGGCCGCTGACCGATCCCGCCCGATACGGCGGCGACCCCACCGACGCCTTCCACGTCGTGGCCCCGTCACTGCCCGGCTTCGGCTTTTCCAGCCCGCTCGCCGGCCCTGGCTGGGGCACCAGCCGAGTGGCCCGCGCCTGGGCCGAACTGATGAACCGCCTCGGCTACCACCGCTACGGCGCCCAAGGCGGCGACACCGGCTCGATCGTCTCCCCCGAGCTCGGCCGGATCGACCCCGATCACGTGATCGGCGTACACGTCAACAACCTGGGCACCTTCCCCTCCGGCGATCCGGCCGAGCTGGCCGGCCTCACCGAGGCCGATCAAGCCCGCCTCGCGTTCATGACGACCTGGGGCCGGGACATGAGCGGGTATGCCATCGTCCAGTCAACCCGGCCACAGACAATCTCCTACGCCCTCACCGACTCACCGGTCGGCCAGCTTGCCTGGATCGTCGAGAAGTTCAAGGAATGGACCGACCCGGCCGCCAAGCTGCCCGAAGACGCCGTCGACCGCGACCTTATCCTCACCGACGTTTCGGTGTACTGGCTGACCGGCACCGCCGGATCCGCCGCCCGGATCTACTACGAAGACGCCCGCACCTGGGGCCAGGTCCAGAGTCGTTCGTCAGTACCGACCGGGGTGGCGGTGTTCCCCAACGACATCACCATCCGGCCCCTCGCCGAACGCGACCACAACGTGGTGCACTGGACCGAATTCAACCGCGGCGGGCACTTCGCCGCCATGGAAGCACCCGACCTCCTGATCGGCGACCTACGGGAGTTCTTCCGCCGGTTCCGCTGACGGCAACCAGACAAGGCGGACCTCTCGCTGGCCCGGACCGCCCGGTCCGGGCCAGCGGGACAGTAACGGACCCGAATTGCGTGAGCGCCCACACGAACCACGACACCGGGAGATGTGCTCCATGACCAACCGTTCCAGCGTGCTGCCGCGGCTGTCCTGGCCCGATGTGTGGGGCCGGCGACTCGACCGGCACGCGCTGTCCACCCCGGTACGCGACGGCAAACCCGCCGATGCCGTTGCCGCCATGTGCGGCGCACACGCCCAGGTGCTCTCCGCCGCCGAGGTGTCCATCGGGCTGCGGGTAGCCGGTGCCACCCGCAGCGACATCCGCGACGCGCTGTGGAACGAACGCAGCCTGGTCAAGACGTTCGGCCCGCGCGGTACCGTGCACCTGCTACCGGCCCGTGATCTGCCACTGTGGGCCGGCGCGCTCGGCGCCTTGCCACCATCTCCGAACAGCATGTCCGCCGACGTGCGGCTGACCCCGGACCAGACCGACGAGGTCGTCGCGGCCATCGCGGAAGCACTGGCCGACGCGGAACTGACCATCGACGAACTCACCGCGGAGGTGGCCGCCCGCACCGGCCCCTGGGCCGCCGACCCCGTGATGCCGGCGTTCGGGGCCATGTGGCCGCGCTGGCGGCAGGCGATGCACCTGGCCGCACACCGTGGAGCACTGTGTTTCGGCCCGAACCGCGGGCGGAAGGTCACCTACACCAGCCCGCAGCGGTCGCTGCCTGGATTCCAGCCCGCCCCGGCACCCGACGCCCTCGCCGGCCTGGTCCGGCGCTACCTGCACGCGTACGGGCCGGCCACACCGCAGCAGTTCGCGCAATGGCTGGCCGCGCCTCGCCGCTGGGCAACCCAGCTGTTCGACTCCCTCACCGGCGAACTGCAACAGATCGACGTCGCCGGCAGTGTCGCCTGGGTCCCGGCCGGCGACACCGCGCCGGCACCCGTGCCACCGCACGGGGTGCGGCTACTGCCATACTTCGACGCCTACACCGTCGGCTGCCACCCGCGCGAGCAGCTCTTCCCCGGCGCCGCCGCGCGACGCGCGCTCTCCGGCGGCCAGGCCGGCAACTTCCCGGTACTGCTCATCGACGGCACCGTTGCCGGGATCTGGCACTACCACCGCTCCGGACGCAAGGTGAACATCACGGTCGAGCCGCTTACCCCGCTCACCGTCGCCGAGCGTCGGGATCTCGACGACCAGGTGGAACGCATCGGGGAAATCCTGGAAGGCAGACCACAGCTGACCATCGGCGCCGTGACCATAGGCGGCCACGCGTAACCACGCCAGCGCCAACCGATCCGGGCGGCTATCCGAAGCGGTCAGCCAGCTTCGTCAGCTTGGTGACGTACGCCGGCCAGTCATAGTCGTGAGGGATGTTGGTGTTCTCCCGCCGCAGGCCGATCGCCGTGTCGTGCTGCTCGCGCATGATGTCGGCGTGACCGGCGTGACGAGCGAGGTCGCAGGTCACGTGGACGATGATCCTTTGCAGCGTCACGGCTTGTCCACCTGGCCGCCACCACGACACCCGCCCCGGCGCGTCGAGCGGTAGCTGTTCGATCGTCTGATCCGCGAACACCCCGACACGGCGATACAGGTCGATCAGCCCATCCTTCGTCTCCTCCTCCCGCGCGTACCAGTCTGCCTGCGGGTCCTCCTCGAACGCCTGCATGGGGACCAGTTCCTCAGGCGTCGGGAATTCGCGCCCGAAGGTAGGCCCGAAGTAGCCGGCTTCGACATTGAGGCAATGCTTAAGGACTCCCAGCAGGTTGTTGCCGGTCGCGGTGCGGGGCAGTCTGGCCTCGCGTTCGCTCAGCCCGTCGAGCTTCCAGATCAGGTCTTCGCGAGCCGCCTGGAGGTAGTGGTGCAGCGCAGCCTTCGCATCGCCCAAGTCAGCCATGCCCGCCAGTCTTCCTTATGCGTCGAGCCAACGTGCGGGGTGCCATCTGCAAGATCAGCGCCCGGCTGGAGCGGTCGGCATCCTCGGCTGCCCCGGATCGGGCGCGTGGGCAGCCGGTGCACCCATCACCCGTGACCATCACCACCCGTCGGCCGGCTACCATCGTGCCCCGCGCGATCACCACCGCCGAGGTAGAACGGATCCGTGACGTCCCGCAGGGAGTCGACGAGCCACCCAGGCCAAAGAGCGAGCTGATGACGCGGCTGCGGACGGCGACCACCGCCGACGAGATCATCGACGTGCTCTGTGAGCTTGGTCGAGGCCGGCGCGGGGGCGCCGAGGAGCTGGCGTACCTGGCCGATCATCCCGATCCGGACGTACGCGACACCCTCGAAAGCGACCTGCGGGCTTACCGCGGACGCGAAGCGCGGCGGCTCCGCGAGCGGTTACAGCTCAACCGACCAAGATGTGCAGTGCCTGCCGCACCATCGGCCCTGCACTACCCCTGTCCGTACGCATCTTCGGTTGCGGCGAGTTCGGGTATACGGCGGATCGGGACGTCAACGCGGCGGTCAATCTCGCTGGCTGGGTCGAGCAGCACCATGCCCGGACCCGGGACCCCGAAGTACGAGGCCCGGTCACCAACGCCTCCCGAGGGGACGGCTCTGACCGGCGCCTACGCGCCGGTGAAACCAGCCCCGGTGACGGAGGAACCCTGCCGCCACGAACACCCGTGACGGCAGGGACGCCCGAGAAGGGCGATGCCTCATGACCCAACGGACTATTGAGACACGCTGTAGCCAAGCGGGATCCCGGCTCGACGAGCGCCTTGCTGACCACCAGACACCGGCAGGGAGAGGTGACTGACCTTGGTGTTGACGGTGATGGTCGGCCGCGAGGTGAGCCTGTCGGCCGAGTAGCTGCGGTAGCTGCCGACGATGATCACGCCGATCCGGTTGCCGGCGGAGAAGACGTAGTCTTCCGGCAGCAGCGGGATAGTGAGCTCGTACGCCTGGCCCGGTGTCATGGGCTCGTCCACCGCGACGGAGTTGCGATTCTGTCCGTCGAGGATCCCCTTGGTCACCCGCCATTGGGTGACGTTGGTCGGCCGGTACGCGACGGGTCGGTAGCACCCGTCGTCGGTCGGGCTCGACTCGCCGTAGCACTCCTCGGGCAGCGTCGTCTGGAGGATTCCGTCGCCGGTTCGGCTGTTCTGCGTACTCGGTCCGTACTCGACGAGGATCGCGCCGAAGTAGGCCTGGTCGAGGCTCGACGATGCGGTCAGGTTGATCACGGGGGTGCCCGAGATGCGTAGGTCCGCTTCGAGCGGCGGGGACAGGAAGGCCAGGCGGTTCTCTGACGGCTGGTTCGGGTTGTCGATCATCGCCGCTTCGAGCTGGTTGGGGTTGTCGACGAACGAACGGGTTGTCGGCGCGCCCTGGGCCGGGGTGAGTGCGAGCCCTCCGGCGCTGTCGGCGTCGGGACGCAGCCACATGTTGACGTTTCCCGTACGGGGGATCGGCCAGTCGGCGTGCTGCTCCCAGACGCCGACGGACGGTTCCACATCGACCTTCGGCTCGTTCACGATGCCGTTGTTGATCCCCTGGAGCCAGTAGTCGAACCAGCGGTGGAGCGTGCCGACCCACACGTCCCGACGGAAGTCGAACGGGTCGATGTGACCGACGCGGCCGAGCCACAGCTTGCGCGGGACGTCGTACGTCTTCAGCGCTTGCCAGAACTTGCTGAAGTGGTCGGGCCGGACGTTGTCGTCCTGGATGCCGTGGACGAGGAACACGCTGGCCTTGATGTTCGCGGCGTCGTCCAGGTAGTTCCGTTCGTGCCAGAACGACGTGTAGTCGCCGTGTTCGTCGCCGTCGTTGGCCCCTATCTCCTTCCAGACCGGCGCGCACCTGGACTGACGTGCCGGGTCGTCAGCCGTGATGGTCCGGGCGAGCGACTCCAGGTAGTTGTTGCCACGCGTGATGATGCCGTTGCTGCGTGTGTAGTCGTAGTAGTTGTACGGTCCGGAGATGGGGACGACGGTGGACAGGCCGTCAACGCCGGACGCCGCTGCGGCCATCGCCAGTGATCCGTCGTACGACTTTCCGATCATCGCGGACTTGCCGTTGTGCCAGTCGACCACGACCGGATTGCCGTGGGAGTCGTGCCCGGTGCGGCGGCCGTTGAGCCAGTCGATGACTGCCGCTCCGGAGGCGTTCTCGTTCGCGCCCTGGATCGTCGGGCAGCCGGTGGAACCGGCCGTGCCGGGCATGTCGACGAGTGCGATGGCGTAGCCACGAGGCACGAAGTAGTTGTCGTAGAACAGCGGCCAGCGGTCGAGAAGACCATCACCATCGAGGTCGGCCTTGAGCTCGGACTCGTTGCCGCGCCCCAAAGTCGCGTAGTAGGGGCTGTCGTCGATGATGACGGGCACCTTCAGGCCCTGCGCGGTGGCCGCCGGCCGGATGAGGTCGACACGGATGACATCCTTGACGCCGTCCCGGTCGCTGTCGAAGTCGGTGTCGACCCAGATCCGCTCGCGGATCGCATCGGCGTAGCCGAACACCGGCTGGGTGACTCCGTCCGCCACGGCGATCGTCGGCGCCTCGACCCGCTCGGCGGCGACCGCCGGCGCCGTCACGGCTAGCATCGCCATCGCTGCGCCGACCGAAACGATCGCCCTCATGGCTTCCCTCCTCATCGGCCCGCCGGCAACGCTCGCCTGACACGCCGGCTCGACCACTATGCGCACCTTAAGAAGAGGCCGATTGATCGTCATCAGGCAGATGCACGAAGTCCGTGGCACGCCACATAGACATCTGCCGAGATGCCGAGACAGTGCGCGGACCTGCCAGCCCAATCCAGCCAGGCGAGTCCGACAACGTGCAGCCCTGGTTCAGGACCACACCGATTAGGCGGCCTTGAAATAAAGGGGCAGGACCAGCGCGGTGGAGACCGCCAGCTCGCGGTCGAGCGCCTCGTCGCGGGGCACGAAGACCATGGCTCGACCTTCACCGACTACCACGTCCTGTTGCCGCGCGTCGGTGGTGCCCTGGAAGACATGGACCGTGACGGTGTGCGGAAAGCCCTCCTCATAGGGGCGCGGGCCGGTCCACAGTGGGTGCAGCTCGCCCACGGTCAGGCCGGTCTCCTCCAGCAGCTCGCGGCGGGCAGCCTCCTCCGGCGTCTCGCCGGGCTCGATGTGGCCGCCCGGCAGGCCCCATTGGTTCGGCGAGACGGGTGCGTGCTCGTCGCGGTGCTGCAAGAGAACCGCACCTGAGGGATCGACGAGCAGGACGAGGGCAACCTCATAGCTGGCCACTCCGAGATCATGTCATGCCGGATCCCGTACCCGGAGACTCATGGTCGGGGGCTGACCAGCCCGGTCTGGTAGGCGATGACGACCAGCTGCGCGCGGTCGCGCGCACCCAGCTTCGCCATCGCGTGGCTGACATGGGTGCGGGCGGTAGCCGGACTGAGGAACAGCTCGGCCCCGATCTCGTCGTTGCTCAAACCCTGTCCCACCAGGGCCAGTACCTCACGCTCGCGTTGCGTCAGCACCGCCAGCCGTTCTTTCCCGGCCTGGGTGGCGATCCGTTCCTCGGTGAACTGGGCGATGAGACGCCGGGTGATCCGCGGCGCGAGCAGCGCCTCTCCAGCGGCGACCACCCGGATGGCGTGCAACAGCTCGGCCGGCCCGGCGTCTTTGAGCAGGAAGCCGCTCGCGCCGGCCTGCAGCGCCTCGAAGACGTACGCGTCAGTGTCGTACGTGGTCAGGATCAGGACCCGGACCTGCTCGAGACCGCGCGTCTTGGCGATTTGGCCGGTGGCCTTGATCCCGTCCAACTCCGGCATGCGGATGTCCATGAGTACGACGTCAGGCCGGGTGGCCCGAGCCCGCTCCACGGCCTCGGCGCCGTTGGCGGCCTCCCCTACCACCATAATGTCGTCTTCGACGTCGAGCAGCCCCTTGAACCCGGACCGCACCAGAACCTGGTCGTCGGCGAGCAGCACCTTGATCGGGGCCTTGCCGTATGACGGGTTGGCCGCCGTGCTCATGGGAGCACCGCTCCGGCCGGCACCAGCGGCAGTCGCGCCTTGACTTCGAACCCGCCGCACGGCCGCGGCCCGGCGGTCAGCTCTCCGCCCAGGAGCCCGCAGCGCTCGCGCATTCCGATGATCCCACGGCCCGACGTGGCCGAGCTGTCGGTGTCGGCCCGGCGTTGGGCCGGCGCGTCCCGACCTGCGGCGCCATCACCCGAGGCATCCCGGACACCGTCATTGGCCACTCGAACCTCCAAGACATCGGTTCCGTAGTCGAGCGCGACCGTCACCCGCGTCGGGCCGACGTGGCGGATCACGTTGGTGATCGACTCCTGCAAGATCCGGTAGGCCGTGTTGTCCACCGCGCTCGGCAATGGCGTAGCCGACGAATTCACCTCGAGCTCGATGTCGAGTCCGGCCTCGCGGGCCACCGAGGTGAGCTCGGTGATCTGGCCCAGGCCGGGGTGCGGCACTCGCCCGTTGTCCGGAGAACGAAGCACCCCGAGGATTGCCCGCATCTCGTGCAGCGCCTGGGCGCTCGTCTGCTCGATGATCACCAGCGCATCGCGCGCCCGTTCCGGCCGTTTGTCGAGCAGATACGCGGTGACGCCGGCCTGCACGTTGATGACCGCGATGGCGTGCGCGACCGTGTCGTGGACCTCGCGCGCGATCCGGAGCCGCTCGGCGTCGACCCGCGAGCGCGCTTCCTCCTCCCGGGTCCGTTCGGCCTGCCGAGCACGCTCCTGGGCTTCGGCCGCGATGACCCGCCGAGACCGGATCGACTCACCGAGGGCCGCGGCCATGATCGACGCCGCGATCCGGAAGAAAACCCATCCGATGGCGGCCCGCGGCTCGATGTCGGCCGCGGCGATGAGCCAGCCGGTGGCCAGCACGGCGATGCCCCCGTACGCGATCACCAGCGACCTGCGCCCGTCGCCGTAGGCGGTCAGCGTGTACAGGGCGACGAAGAGCCCGATCCATCCGGGCCCGTCCGGGAAGCCGATGGCGAAGTACACCAGGCTGGCGAGAGCGGCCGTGATGAACACCGGCATCGGCCAGCGGCGGCGCACGGCCAGCACCAGGCCGCAAACGGCCAGTAGGACGTATCCCAGGTGCCCGAAATCGGCCAGCGACCGCGACCCCGGCTCCGCGGGTTTCGCGAGGGTGCCCTGGACCTGCATCACGGCGACGAAGAGTCCGAGCAGGACGTCCTGCGCCAGGACAGGCAGCCGGAACGGTGCCACTCGGCGTTTCATGCCGCGATCATAGTGGCCGCGCCCGGGTGACCAGCTACGACAACGGGCGTGACCAGGCACGGGCGGCCTACGCAAATCTGCGTAGGAACTGCCATCCGCTGCCGGAGGACGCGCGCGGGTCGCGGCGCGATGATGCTTCCGTGGTTCGACCGACTGCAGTCTCAATGACTGATGCGGTCTCTGCGCGCGAAATTCGCCAACGCTCACCTGGCGTGCCGCGGCCGGGCCGCTGGGCAGGCTCGGGGCTGCCCAGCGGGCGGCGGCGCGCGAATCGCATGGCGTGACCCAAACAACCTGAAGGAGGCTACGTTGCGAAAAGTATTCGCCGGCCTGGCGGGCCTGCTCATGCTGGCCGTCGTGGCACAGTTCTACCTTGCCGCGAGCGGCGCGTTCAGCACCGCGCCCCACGACGAGTCCTTCCGGCCGCATCGCACCCTGGGGTACGTGATCTTCCTCTTGCCGGTGTTGATGACGATCGTTGCCGCGGTGGCCCGGATGCCCGGCCGGCTCATCGGGATGGCCGGTCTGGTCGCCGGGTTGGCTGCCGTCCAGGCGGTGATCGTGGCAGTCGCCAAGGCGTTCAACGACACGGGCGACACCAGCACGACGGCCGGCCAGCTCGTCTTCGGCCTGCACGCGATCAACGGTCTGGCCATCATGGCAGTGGCCGTCCGCGTCGCCCGGCAGGCACGAGCGCTGTCGAGGCCCGCGGTGGCCGGTCGACGGGCCGGGGCGGGCAACGACGCGGAGGTGTCCGGACCAGCAGCCGAGACGGCTCAGCCGGCGTCATGACGATGGGTTAGTTGATCGTCGCGGACCACCTGGTCGCGCTGCTGAGCGTTGGCGCGTGGTCCGCGACCGTGCGGCGGGTGCTGGTGGGAGGTACGTCGTGCGGCGTACGGCGGGTGTCGTTGCACGACCGACGGCGGCAGCCTCCTCGCGGGCCATGCTCGGGGCAGAGGGCGAGCAGGAGCGAGCCCGAGACCGAGGGAGATCGTGATGTTGGCTTACGTGTACGCCCACCCTGGCCCGTGGTGGGGAGACGGGAATGGGCACTGGAGCGGTGGAGCGGGCTGGTGGCTGATCTTCCCTGCCCTGTTCTGGCTCCTCGTGCTGTCGTCGCTCGGTTACCTGATCTACCGCAGGTCGCCGGCCCGGTCGGCGCGCAGCGCGGCCGAGCGGATTCTCGCCGAGCGCTTCGCACGCGGCGAGATCAGCGAGGAGGAGCTGAAGCAGCGTCGAGCCGTTCTGCGAGGCACAGCCCGGTGATTGGGGGCGGAAGGCGAAGGACGTTCTCGGCTGGTGCCCGAGGTCCTGGACCAGCCGCACCGGCCTCGCCGGGAGACTCCTACGTGAGCACTGGCGGGCGCCAGTCGGCGTAGCGGGCCATCGAGCGGAGAGTCAACCGCGGCGGGGTCAGGCGCATGATCGTGTTGCGTGCGGCCACGGCAACCGGGTTGTTCAGTTGCTGGCCGAAGCGGCCGATCGCGCGGGACGCCTTCGCCACCCGCTGGCTCCGGGGGCGGCGCTGCCGGTCGTAGGCAACCAGGCCGTCCGGCCGGTCGGCGACGGCGGCGAGGACGACGGCGTCCTCGAGCGCCTGGTTGGCGCCCTGGCCGAGGTGGGGTGTCATCGCGTGAGCGGCGTCGCCGAGCAGGGCGACCCGGCCCTTGACGTAGGTGGTGAGCGGCTCGTCGAGACAGGCGAGTTCGTCGCGCAGGACCGTGTCGGTCGCGCTGATGACGGCGGGGATCGGGTCGTGCCAGTTGCCGAACCGGGCGTGAACCTGGGTCAGCTCGTCGACGGCCGGCTGGGTGGGTGCGGTGTTGACGGCTCCGTACCAGTACACACGTCCGTCGATGAGCGGCACCATCCCGAACTCGGCGCCGCGGTCCCAGCTGACCGCGACGACGAGGTCTCCGTCCCAGGCCGGCGTCACTCCGCGCCATGCTGTCACGCCGACGCGCACCGGGCCGGCGGCATCCGGCCACAGCAGTCTTCGCACGGTGCTGTGGATCCCGTCCGCCCCGACCACGAGGTCGGCTCGTGTCCGGACGAGTCCGTTCCGGCTTCGATAGGTGATGTCCCCGTCGGCGGTGACGGCGGTGACCTCGGCGCCGGTCTCGACGGCGCCTTCCGGCAGGGCGCCGAGCAGGATCTCGTGCAGGGCGGCGCGGTGGACACCGACCGCTGCGGTGCCGAGCCCGTGCGCCAGCTCGCCCGCGCCGATGCGGGTAATCCACCGGCCGTCGGACCGGCGCGCGCCACCGGACATGTCTTCGCGTCCCCGGTCCCGTACGGCCCCGCCGAGGCCGAGTGTGTCGAGACAGCGCAGCCCGTTCGCCTGGAGCACCAGGCCGGCCCCGACCGGCCCGAAGGTGGCGACACGTTCGAGCACGGTCACCTGCCAGCCCTTGCGATGCAGG
This sequence comes from Micromonospora sp. SL1-18, assembly GCF_047921505.1. NCBI lineage: Bacteria > Bacillati > Actinomycetota > Actinomycetes > Micromonosporales > Micromonosporaceae > Micromonospora > Micromonospora sp. SL1-18. The sequence goes on from NZ_JBLROA010000003.1 coordinate 86,488, forward strand.
CCCACGGCCGCGCTCAACCCGCCAATGCCGGCACCGATCACCACGGCCGTCCGGTCCATCCCCGCACCTACCTTCTACAAGTGTAGAAGTCATACTACAGGCGTAGAAGGGAGTCGCAAGACCATGACGACCAACCGGTTCGCGGTCCTCACCGATGCCGCGATCGACGTGCTCGCCGAACTCGGCATGCGCGGCCTCACCCACCGCGCCGTCGACGCTCGGGCCGGGCTGCCGCAGGGCACCACCTCCGCGTACTTCCGTACCCGCAAGGCGCTCATCGAGGCGGTCGTACGCCGGCTCGCCGACCTCGACCGGGCGGACCTGGACGCCCGCCGGCTGCCGGCCGGAGCCGACACGCCGGCGGTCACGTTGACCGACATCGACCATGCAGCCGCCGACATCGCCGCTCTCCTCGACGAGTGGATGAGCACCGCGCGGCATCGCACGCTGGCCCGCTACGCCTGCCTGCTCGAAGCCACGCACCACCCCGAGCTACGGACCATCCTTGAACACGGCGACGCCTCTCGCGCGCAGTCGAGGTCGATGCTGGCAGCTGCCGGTGCCCAGAACCCGGCGCAGGCCGGCGACCACCTCGTCGCCTGCATCGACGGCCTGCTGTTCGACCGGCTGGTCGGTGCGGGCGCCCGCACCGCCCCACCACCTGGCACAGCCGCGAACCGAGCGGACCTGGCCGTCGCGATCACGACACTGCTCCGGGCGTTCTCCGGCCAGAACCCCGAGGCGCAGCGATCCGGCGCGTAACCAGGAACATCCGCGCGCCGGGCGTGCTAGGAAACCGGCCCGCGCGCCCGTCCGGGGCCATTGCCGGAGCGGGTGTTCGATCGCCGCTTCCTGCGGCGGCGTCGCGCTCGGTTGCCCAGCTGAGGAGGCCCCTCCCGCCGCTTCCGTCTCGGCTTCGGCCACCCGTCCAACGGCTCGAGGACCTCGACGGCATGGCGGAGAAAGTAGCGGGCGGCAAATGGCAGGCCGACCGCCAGCGCGGCCGCGAACAACCATTCGATCTCGCCGTCGGGCCACATCCACGTCGCCCCCGGGCCGTTCACCCGACCGGTCACGTTCGGGCCGGGGCGTTCGTCGGCGTGCATGAACAGTCGTACGGAGTCGATGTGAACGTCGCCGGCGCTGGACGTGAAGGGGCCCGTACAGCTCCAGCCCAAGGTCCAGAACTGTGGATCGCGCTGCGCTGTGCTCTCTTCGCAGGTGACGGCGACGGAACCGGGCACACCAACGGTGACGGCCCGGATGCCATCCCAGGCGCCACCCAGGGCGAACCACCAACACGCGACGACCGCGACGGCCACGCCGACCAGCACACCGGATACGAGGCGGGTTCCCCAGTCCGCCTCCCGTATGGCCATCGGTAGATGTCTCAGCCTCGGGCGTCGCGCCGGCCGGCTCCGAGCAATCCGCATGGTGGGCAGCACCCCCGCAGGTCCTCAGCGGACGTCGAGGAAGGCGTGGATCTACCAGGCTCCCGGCCGCCCGGAAGCCGCGCCGCGACGTACCGCAGCAACATGGTCCTACTCTTCGTGGCGCTCGTCCACGCCCCGCCCGCTCAGCGCGCTGCCGGCAGGGCAGGCAGCGTGACGGCCGTGACGACCAGCCCGTCGGCGACCTGGTATCGGCCGTGCAGTGCGGTCAACGGCGGACCGCCGTCCGTACGGGTGCCGTCGACCAGCAGCCGGGCGGTGAAGGTGCGCGACGCGGGGTCGATGGACAGTTCCGCGTCCTCGAAGCCGAGCCAGCGCCCGGTCACCGGGTACCACGCCTTGTAGACCGACTCCTTGGCGCTGAACAGCAGCCTGTCCCAGTGGACCGAAGGATCGGCGTGGGACAGGTGGCGCAGCAGGTCCGGCTCGCCGGCGACGGTCACCCTTTCGCCCACTCCGTCTGGCAGTGCGCCGTGCGGCTCGGCGTCGATGCCGAGGCTCGCCAGTGCGGTGTCCCGTGCGACCGCGGCGGCCCGGTATCCGGCGCAGTGGGTGATGCTGCCGACCACACCCGCCGGCCACAGCGGCTCCCGCTTCGGCCCGGGACGGATCGGGGTCGGGGCGTACCCGAGGCGGGCGAGCGCCTCCCGGGCGCAGCGGCGGGCGGTGACGAACTCCCGGCGGCGGCCCCCGACCGCCCTCGCGACCAGGTCCTCCTCGCCGGGGTACGGGGCTTCGCCGGGGAGGTCCGAGAACGCCTCGACGGCCACCACCGCCGGCGGCAGCAGGGCCTCGATCATGACGCCGCGCCGAGGATCCGCCGCATCGGCCGCGGTTCGCCGCCCCGGCGGCCCCACTCCCGGGGGTAGCCCAGCGACACCTCCTCGAACCGCACCCCGTCATGGTGGGTGGTGCGCGGGATGTGCAAGTGCCCGTAGACGGCCGCCACCGCGCGGTGGCGGACGTGCCAGTCGGCGGTGCGGTCGGTGCCGCACCACTGGGCGAACTCCGGATACCAGAGCACGTCCGTCGGCTCGCGGACCAGCGGCCAGTGGCTGACCAGCACGGTCGGCAGCGCCGGGTCGGTGGCGGCCAGCCGGCGCTCGGTCTCGGCGATCCGGGCCCAACACCAGGACTCCCGATCCGGGTACGGGTCGGGGTGCAGCATCATCTCGTCGGTGCAGACCACCCCGGCCTTGTATGCCCGGCGCAGCGACTCCTCCTTCGTGCTGGTGCCGGGGGCGCGGAACGAGTAGTCGTACAGCTGGAACAGCGGCGCGACGATGACCGGCCCGCCCTCCCCGAGCCACACCGGATAGTCGTCCTCGGGGGTCAGCACGCCGATGTCCCGGCACAGCCCCACCAGCGCGTCGTAGCGGTCCCGGCCGCGCAGCGTCACCGGGTCCGACGGGTGCGTCCACAGCTCGTGGTTGCCGGGCACCCAGACCACCGTGGCGAACCGGTCGCGGAGCTGGCGCAACGCCCGCTCGACGGACCCGAACAACTCGCCCACGTCGCCGGCCACGATCAGCCAGTCGTCGTCCGTCTCCGGCCGCAGGCCGTCGACGATCCGGCGGTTCTCGGCGTACGAGACATGGAGGTCACTGACCGCGAACAATGAACCCGTCACCCGGTCGATCTTGCCATTGCCATTCGCGAACGGATAGGCGCGCACTCACCGACGACGACGCGCAGATCCGGCCAGCGAAACGGCCCTCGGGTTGCCAGACCGAGGGCCGTTCCCGGGGGAGGTATTCACTTCTTGCCCGGATCGTCGTCCGGCTCGGCCTCTGATTCCGGCTCGGGCTCTGGATCCGGAAGCGGATCTGGGCCGGGAAAGGCCATGTCGTCACTGAACACGGGCACCTCCTCTCTGGCCAGACCCGGAGGCCGGAGACGAAATCACGACTGCACAGGGCGGCTCTGCCCAAAGACTAAGCGACTATCCGACTGAGTGACTAAGTGGTGGGCAGAATGAGCGGATAGGTGAATAAGCGCATACTCTGCACGTGATCCAGTTCCCGCCGACGTATCGCGAGATCGCTGCCAAGCTGGCGGACGAGATCCGGGCGGGTGAGTGGAAGCCGGGCGACCGGCTACCGTCCGCCAGTGACCTGGCCAGCGAGCATGGCGTGTCGCCTGCTACCGCCATGCGAGCGCTGCGGCTGCTCCAGGAGCAGGGTCTGGCGATCGGCCGGCAAGGCCGCGGCTTCCTGGTCCAGGGCAGCTGAGTACCGGACCACCACCGCTGCCTCTATGCGGTGGCCAGCGTCGTCCGATCAAGACAGCGTTGGTCCGATGTCCGGCCAGCCATCGCGATAAGGCACTACACGGGGCAGCCCGATTCCAGCGAACTGACCCGCGCGGCGCCAGCCACCAGGAAGACGGCAAGCGGCACCAGCCCGGCGACGACACCTCCCAGCACGGCCCGTAGGTCATGCCGCTCCCGTCGCACGACGTCCGCCAGCAGCCAGCCGTTCAGCAGTAGTCCCACGAAGGCCGCCATTACGAACGCGAAGGCCTTGCTGTCCCCCTCGTCGCAGCCGTCAACCGGGACCACGACCAGGGCGACGAGGACCAGCCCGGCCACGGCGACGACCGACGTACCACCGATCAGGCCGGCAGGCACCGGCGACCAGCGGCGGCGCAGCACCCCGAGGAATCTGTACATCTCGTCAGCTTCCTGCTCGGTCGGCGAGCAGGTCGGCGAAGTGGTCGGTGGCGCGGAGCAGTTCCCGGGCGATGCCGGGTTCCGCGGCGGAGTGGCCGGCGTCGGGGACGATCCGCAGCTCTGCCTCCGGCCAGCGGCGCGCCAGGTCGTACGCGGATGCCGGCGGGCAGCAGAGGTCGTAGCGGCCGTTGATGATCACGGCGGGGAGGTGGCGGATCCGGTCCACCCCGTCGAGGAGTTGGGTGTCGCCGGTGAGGAAGCCGCCGTGCACCGCGTAGTGGGACAGGATCCGCGCGATCGGCAGCGCCTGCCGCTCGTCGGTGAAGTGGGCGAGCAGCCCGGGGTCGGGGCGCAGCGAGGAGTTCACCGCCTCCCACCGCCCCCACGCCGCCGCGCAGGCCCGGGCCTCGGCCTCGTCGGGGCCGTGCAGCCGCCGGTGGTACGCGGCGAGCACGTCGTCCCGCTCCGCCTCCGGGATCGGCGCGATGAAGCGGTCCCACTCCTCGGGCTGGAGGTGGCGCAGACCGCCCTGGTAGAACCAGTCCCGCTCGTCGCGTCGCATCAGCAGGACGCCGCGCAGGATCAGGCCGGTTACCCGGTCCGGGTGGGTCTGCGCGTACGCCAGGCCGAGGGTGACGCCCCACGAGCCGCCGAACACCAGCCAGGAGTCGATGCCGAGCCGGGCGCGGATCACCTCCAGGTCGTCGACCAGGTGCCCGGTGGTGTTGGCGCGCAGCTCGCCGAACGGGGTGCTCCGGCCGGCGCCGCGCTGGTCGAACAGCACGACCCGGTAGCGGTCCGGGTCGAAGAAGCGCCGCGCCGCCGGTACCAGGCCGCCGCCGGGCCCGCCGTGCAGGAAGACCGCCGGTACGCCGTCCGGCCGGCCCACCTCCTCCACGTACAGCTCGTGGCCGTCGCCGACGGCGATCCGGTGGGTGGCGTACGGCTCGATCGGTGGATACAGGGGTGGCTCGCTCACCGGTCCATCCTGCCGGGTCGCCGCCCGGCTCGGGTCGGGTGGTCAGCAGGCGATGTTGCTGCCGAGGTTCTTCAGCAGGGCGTCGGCGACCCAGCCGGACACGCCGGTCGTGAGGTCCTTCAGGTAGGTCCAGCTGTAGGTGGTGTAGCCGTTCGCGGTGACCCGGTCGCCACCCGCGTAGCACCAGAAGTCGACTTCGTGGGTGGACTGCCCGTATCCGAGCGAGGGGCACGAGGTGTGCGGGCCGGTGCGGATGTTGATGTTGCTGCCATTGAAGAGCCGGCCGCCCGCGGTGTCGATGTTGGAATGGGCGTGGCTGCAACTGGCGCTGGCCGGCGTCGCCACGCTGGTCACCGCCACGCCGGTGCAGCCGACCGTCAGGGTGACGGCCGCCGCGATCGAGGACACCTTCCGCATGTCGATCAACCCTCCGAAGTCTCAGCCCCACGCATAGTGATCCATATATTTCCATGCCCCGAGTTCTGGGGCAAGGATCAGTGTTCGAGGCGAGGGCTCGGCCGGCTCCTGACCGACGCCCAGTGTCGGGCGCCGGCCAGGAGTGGTGCCGCCCTCAGGCGTTGGCCGGGATGCCGGCGCCGGGGCCCGCCGCCGGCTCCTCGACGGTTTGCTCCGACTCAGGGGCGGGCCGTTGCGCCGGCGTACGCACCGCGAACGCGTCGAAACTGGGGCCCTCCAGCGGCACCTGCTCGCCCAACGGAACGCCGGCAGGCAGGCTCGCAGCGGCCTCCTCGGGCCGCTCGGCGGGCGTCCGGTCGGCCGAGCCGTGGTCGGCGGGTTCGGCGGCGGGCCGGACCGCCACCTGCGGGTACTCGGCGGTCTCCGATCCGCCCGCCGCGGCCGCCATCACCGCCGCCGCGGCCAGGTCGGCCACCCGCTTCGCCTCCCGCTGCACCCGGGCGCGGGTCTCCTTGGCCTGCTGCTCGGCGAGGTCCGCCGCCCGGCGTACGTCGTCCAGCCGCTTGGTGTCGGCGGCCAGGTCCTGGCGTATCTCGACCAGGTGCTCCTCCAGCGCGGCACCCTCCTGCTCGACCGCGGTGATCTCCTGGCGCGATTGTTCCAGCTGCTGACCGACGGTCTCCAGTTCGGCCTGGAGTTGCGCGAGGGTCTCCTGCCGCTGTTGGATCTCCTGCTGCACAGTGGACAGCTGCTTCTGGTGCGCCGCCGCCTCCTCGTCGGCGCGTTCGCGGACCTCGGTGGCGTACTGCTGGGCTTCGGCGACCAGCGCGGCGATGTCCCGTTCGGCGGCGCTGGCCCGGTCGGCGAGCTCCTGCTCGGCGGCGGCCCGCCGCTCGTCCAGCTCGCGGGCCATTGTGGCCTGCCACTGGGCCAGCTCCTGCTGGGCCTTGCTCCGGTTGGCCTGGACCTCCTGCTGGATCTGGGTCCGGGCCGCCTTCACCAGCGCCTCCGATGCGGAGCGAGCCTGCTCGACCTGTTGGGTGCTCTGCTCGGTGATCCGCTTCGCCTCCTGCTGCGCCCGATCGTGGGCGGCCTGCCCCTCGGCCCGCAGCTTCTCCGCCAGCTCCCGGATCGAGGCGAGTTCCGCCTGGGCGGCGCCCCGCCGCTCCTCGTGCGCCCTCTCCTGCTCGGCGCGGCGCGTCGACAGTTCCTCCTCCAGCTCCCGCAGCTCCCGGGCGGCCTCCTCCCGCGCCGCGATCAGCACGTTCTCCGCCTGTTCCTGGAGCTCGGCGACGCGCTGGGTGGCGGTGTCGGTGATCTGCCCGGCCTGCCTCTCAGCCAGCTCGAGGATCTGGTCGACCATCGGCCCGAGGTCCCGGAAGGACGCCCGGTCCACCTGTGCGGGCCGCTGCCGCAGCTCCGCCGTTTCGCTCTGCATCCGCTGCACCTGCGCGCTCAGGTCCCGTACCTGCTTGTGCGCCCGGTCCCGGTCGGCCGCCAGCGAGGACAGCTCGCCGTCCATCTGCTTGACGTACCGGTCCACCTGGCGTTTGTCGTAGCCGCGCAGAATTTGGTCGAACCGTGGCCGCGCGTCGTCGTGGGATGCGAACGCTTCCTCGCCGTTGGGCATACGCCATCCTCCGTCAGGCTCGCCAACGCCGGGCCGGCGGGATGACCGCCCGGCAGGGCATGATGAGGCGCAACGGTACCGTCGTCGCCGCGCGGGCCCTGCCCCGCCCCGCCCCGGTCCTTCGCTGCGGGAGCCGGCGACGGCCCCGGCCGGGCGTACCCGGGCCGGGGCCGACGGTCAAACGGCTTCGGCGTATCCGCGCAGCAGGCCGGGCCAGCCGCCGTCGCTGGCCACCGCGTCGCGGACCTTCTCCCAGCCGGGCCCGTGCGCGTCCAGCCGGTCGTGCACGAGGTCGACGAGGGTGCCGCCGTCGACCGGGGTGAAGGTGACGGTGACCCGGCTGCCCACCGCGTCGACGTCGGGCACCTGCCAGTCCGGCCCGATCAGCCAGGCGAAGGCGAAGGTGTGCGGTGGGTCCCAGGTCAGGACGCGGCCCCAGGTGCAGACCTGGCCGGTCAAGCTCTCCTCCTGGATCGCGCCGCCGGCCCGCGGCTCGACGGTGACCCGCTTCAGCTCGTCGGGAAGCAGGTGATGCGAGCGGAGCCACCAGCGGTCGATGCCGGCGGTGAAGACCTCGAAGGCGTGCTCGGGAGTGGCGGCGACCCGCACGCTGTTACGTACGGCGGTGTTCGGATCGGTGTCTGCTGTGGTCACGACTCCTCCTCGGGAGGGTTCTCGACGGCGTCCGCGAACGCCGCCAGGGCCTGCTGCCAGAACTGGTCGAAGTAGCCGCGTACGGCCGCCAGGCCCTGCGGATCCAGCGCGTAGACGCGGCGGGTGCCGACCGCCGTCGAGGAGACCAGGGTCGCCTCCTTGAGCACCTTGAGGTGCTGGGACACCGCGGGCCGGCTGATCGGCAGACCGGCGGCGATCTCGGCGACGGAGCGTGGCCCGGTGGCGAGCAGCTCGAAGATCGCCCGCCGGGTCGGTTCGCCCAGCGCGTCGAGCATTCGCCCTTGGTAAGTGGCCACGAACGGTAAGCCTAGACTTTCCGATGGCGCTGTCAACCGGCTCGGAAAAAACTGGCCAGGATCCCGCCGCGCCCCGCATCCTGGCCGCTGTGACGACCGCACGAGAGTTGACCGCGGAGGACTGGCCGCGGCTGTGGCCGATGCTGCGCGACATGGGCGTCGGCGACGAGCCCGCCGAGGCCCATCGGCAGCGCTTCCTGCGCCTGCTCGCCGACCCGCGCTGGGCGCTGCTCGGCGCGGCGGACGCCGACGGGCTGGGCGGGTACGCCGCCGCCCAGGATTACGGCCCGCACCTGCGCTCTGGTGACGCGCACCGGACCGCCCGCCTGCACGACCTCTACGTACGCCCGGACCGGCGCCGGTGCGGCGTGGGGCGCGCGCTGCTCGCGGCGGTGTCGGAGTGGGCGGCCGGGCGGGTCCGCTACCTGGAATGGCAGGCCCACCGGGAGCGGGCGGCGCCCTTCTACGAACGGCTCGGTCTGCGCGGCGAGCCCTGCCCGCAGCCCGAGTACCCGACCTTCATCGTCGACTTCGGACCCCGCTGAGCCTCACGGCAGCGGGTGGGAGATGCCGCGGGCGTGGTCGGTGACCGACGCGCCGACCACGGTGGCGGTCAGCGGCAGCACCTCCAGGCAGCGTCGGACCGCCGCGGTCATCAGCTGGTTCGGCACCCGCATGGAGAGCGTGCAGTGCGGCACCCAGCGCCCCGGCTGGTAGTGCTCGACCAGGTCGATGCCGGCCCGGGCCAGCCGGCGGTGCACCTCGACGTGGTGGGCCAGCAGCTCGGCGGTGGGGGCCGGCCCGAGCCAGAGCACCCGACCGACGAACTGGCCGGCGTGCTGGAACTCCAGCCGCAGCGGGGCCGCCACCACGATCCCGGCGAGCGCCTCAGCCACCCGGTCCGGGTCGAACCGCGGCGCCACCGCGAGCGAGACGTGCGGCCGGTGCCGCTGCTCCAGCAGCGACCGCATGCTCTGCACACCCTCGGACTCCAACGCGTCCCAGAGCACCCGGATCCGCCGGGTGGCGTCCGTGTCGAGATACAGCTCCAGCGCCGCGACCACCCGATCACCCTAGAGCGAGGTTTGCCCGCCCCCGTGCGCGGTACTGATCAGGTGGCCCCGACGGCGGAGGAGCGTGGAATCCGTGGACGTGAACGGCCTGCTGACCGAGGCGTACGGCGGGCTGCCCGAGCTGGTGGAGCCGGCGGTCGCCGGGCTGAGCCCGGAGCGGCTGCGCCAGGCCCCGGCGATCGGGGCGAACCCAATCGGCTGGCTGGTCTGGCACCTGGCCCGGATCCAGGACCACCAGGTCGCCGGCCTGATGGGGGAGGAGCAGCTCTGGGTCACCGACGACTGGGCGGGCCGGTTCGGGCTCACCCCCGACCCGGGCGACACCGGCTTCGGGCACGGCCCCGAGCAGATCACCGCGGTACGGCCGGAGAGCGGCCAGGCGCTCGTCGACTACCACCGGGCGGTGCTCGACCGGACGCTCGCGTACCTGCGCGGGCTGCGCCCGGCAGACCTGGACCGGGTGGTCGACCCGAACTGGGACCCGCCGGTCACCCTCGGCGTACGGCTGCTGAGCGTACTGGCGGACGACCTGCAGCACGCCGGCCAGGCCGGGTACGTGCGCGGGCTCATCGAGCGGGGGTGACCGCCCGCCGGCCCGGCCCGGTGCGCCGCCCGTGCGCAACCCCCGACTCACCCGGATCGGGTGAGTTGGACTCACCCGCCCGGCGGGGAACCTGCGGGAACCACCGGACACGGGGAGGGACGGATGGGCGGTTCGATCGCCGAACACCTGATAGAGCAGGTCGTCGGCCATCACCCCGAGATCCCGGAGAACACGGCCGGCACGGTCCGCCTCGACCTGCACGACGGCGGAAGCACCGAGCACTGGTATCTGACCATCGACCACCAGAACGTCCAGGTGGCTCGTGCCACCGGCGAGGCTGACATGGTCGTCCACGCCGACCGCGAGGTCTTCGAGCGGCTCGCCACCGGCAACCCGCGCCTGGTGTCGGCGCTGCTGCGCAACGACATCACCGTGCAGGGTGACGTGCGGCTGCTGCTGACACTGCGTCGGCTCTTCCCGGGCCCGCCCGGGGCCCGGCATCCCCGCCAGGCCGAGCGGGGGCCGGCTGTGTGCCCCGCACCCGGGGCGGAGGCGCGATGAGCTCGGACCTGGTGCACGTCATCGCCGGCAACGCGTTCGCGCTCAGCGACACGGAGGGCGACATGGAGGTCGACCCGCGGGTGCCGGCCGGCCTGTTCTCCTTCGACACCCGGTTCCTGTCCCGCTGGGTGCTCACCCTCGACGGGGAACGGCTGCACGCCCTGTCCCGGGACGACCTGGCCTACTTCGAGACCCGGTTCGTCGTGGTTCCCGGGGCCGCCAGCCACTACGTGGACGCCGACGTGTCGGTGATCCGGCACCGGTCCATCGACGGCGGCCTGCACGAGCGGATCACCGTGCTCAACCATTCGGCGCAGCCCGCCGAGCTCACCGTGCGGCTGGAGATCGCCAGCGACTTCGCCGACACCGCCGAGATCCGCCAGCCCGGACCGCGCCGACCGGTGGTCACCGCCGATTCGGCCCGCCGGCAGCTGCGGCTCTGCTACCAGCACGATCGGTTCGCGCGGGAAACCGTCGTCACCAGCACCGCCCAGGTGGACGTCGACCAGGACGGCATGACCTTCCGGCTCCGGGTCGAGCCGGACGGCGAGTGGCACACCGACCTGCAGGTCGAGATGATCATCCACGGCGCCAGCGGCCGGGACCCGCGAATCAGCCCGGAGGCCCAGCGCCACCGGTTACGCCAGAGCATGCGCGAGGACCTCGCGCGGTGGCGCGACCAAGCGCCGCAGCTCGCCGGCGAGCGGCTGTCCCTGGTGCGGGCGTACGATCAGGCGCTGACCGACCTGGCGGCGTTGCGTTACCTGCCGCTGACGTTCGGCGAGCGGGTGCCGGTGGGCGGGCTGCCCTGGGCGATGAACCTGTACGGCCGGGACGCACTCGTCACCTGCCTGGAGACGCTGCCCTTCACCCCCGAGTTGGCCCCCGCCACGCTGCGCATGTTGGCCCTGGTTCAGGGCAGCCAGCTCGACGACCTGCACGACGAGGAACCGGGCAAGATCCTCTCCGAGCTGCGGTACGGCGAGTCGGCCGCCTTCGAGGAACAGCCCACCGCGCCCTACTACGGCGCGGCCGACACCACCCCGCTCTTCGTCATCCTGCTCGACGAGTACGAGCGCTGGAGCGGCGACGGCGACCTGGTCCGGGAGCTGCGCCACCCGGCCCGGATGGCGCTGGACTGGATCACCGAGTACGGCTGCCCGCTCGGCGACGGCTACCTGCGCTACCAGCCGCGCAACACCGTCAGCGGGGTGGCCAACCAGGTGTGGCGCAACTCCCCGGGCGCCGTCGTCGACCGGCACGGCCAGCAGCCGGCGTTTCCCCGGGCCACCAGCGAGCTGCAGGGGTACGCGTACGACGCGAAGCTCCGGGGCGCCCGGCTGGCCCGGGAATTCTGGGGCGACCCGGCGTACGCCGACCGCCTGGAGGCCGAGGCGGCGGCGCTGCGGGAGCGGTTCAACCGCGACTTCTGGCTGCCGCAGCGGGACTACTACGCGTTCGCGCTGACCCCGGACGGCAAGCCGGTCGACGCGCTCACCTCCAACCTCGGGCACCTGATGTGGAGCGGGATCGTCGAGCCGGAGCGGGCCGGCGCCCTCGCCGCGCACCTGTCCGGACCGAATCTCTTCTCCGGCTGGGGGGTGCGGACGTACGCCGTCGACCAGCGCCCGTACAACCCGGTCGGCGCGCACCTGGGCGCCGTCTGGCCGTCGGACAACGCGTTCGTCGCCGCCGGCCTGCGGCGCTACGGGTACGACGCCGAGGCGGCCAAGGTCGCGGCCGGGATGTTCGACGTGGTGGAGACGCTCGGCGGCTCGGTGCCTGAGGTGATCGCCGGCTACCCGCGCCCGCTGACCAAGTACCCGGTCCAGTTGCCGATGGCCGGTCGGCCGCAGGCGTGGTCCTCCGGGGCGCTGCTGATGCTGCTCGCCACCATGCTCGGGATGCGCCCGTGCGGTGACAACCTGCTGGTGGACGCGGCGGTCCCCGAGGGGTACGGCCGGATCGAACTGCGGGACGTGCCGGGCCGCTGGGGACGCGCCGACGCGTACGGCCGGGACGGGACCAGGACCCGGAGGTCCCGGACGCGCTGAGTGCGGCTCACCGCTGCCTGCGTGCGGTCTCCTCGGGCTCGACCGCCGCCGTGGACTCGAACAGCCCGCCGGGTGGCGACTCCACCGGGCGCCGGGGGCTGAGGGCCCGTTCGGGATGGGACGCCACCTCCGGGCCCGAGCCCGCATGCGCCATCCGGAACGCCTGCGCGGCGGCGGCCTCGCCGACGAGTTCGTGCGGGCGGGGCGCGGCGCGTAGGGCGTCGAAGAGCCGGACGAGCACCTTCGGACCGCCACACGCGTCGGCGATGGAACCGGCGAGCAGTCGCTCGACGGTCTCCTCGTCCATCCGGTGTGCGTCCATCTCGTGTCCCTCAGCGCCGCTACCGGTCGGGACGTCACACGCCGCCGCACCGCCAGCTGATGGTGATGACGGCCTCTGCGGCCGATGGCTCACCCCATCGTCTTCGCCCCGTCGATCGCTTCGCGGATGATGTCGGCGTGGCCGGCGTGCTGCGCGGTCTCGGCAATCAGGTGCAGCAGCACCCGCCGCACCGACCAGCTGGCGCCGGGCTCGAACCAGGGCGCGGACGGCAGCGGATGGGTGGCGTCCAGGTCGAGGGTGGCGACCAGCGCGTCGGTCGCCGCGGCCACCCGGTCGAACTCGGCCAGCAGCCCGGCGAGGGTCTCACCCTCGGCCATCCGGAACTGCCCGGTCCAGTCGATCGGCTCGCTCTGCATCGCCTCGGCGCCGCCCACGGCGAACCGCATCCACCGGTCCTCGACGAGCGCCACGTGCTTGATCAGCCCGCCGAGGCAGAGTTCGCTGACCGTGCTGCGCCGGGCGGCCTGTTCGTCGGTCAGACCCTGGACCGTTTGCCGGAGGAAGCCGCGATGCTGGCGCAGCGTGGTGCGCAGGTCCGCCCGCTCACCGGTGATGACCTGTTCGGAAGCGCTCATGCCGCCCGCCTTTCGATTGAAGATGCGCGGACACCGTACGGTCGGCCACCGACAGTTTCCGCGCCCAGACGCATCGCGGATGGCGCCCACGTACGCGTCGAGCCCGCCCGAGAGCGGGCGGGCTCGACGCTGACGGGAAGGGGTCAGCCGCGCCAGGTGACCCCTTCCGAGTGCATGCCGGTGGCCTCCTCCAGCGCGTTGTCCGGCAGGTCCCCCTCGGCCTTGTCGTCGGGGAAGGTCCGTGCGGACGGCGCCGGATCCGGCGGCGCGCCCGGTCCCGCCTCGGCGGCGCGGGTGGGCTCCACCGAGCCGAAGCCGTGCCGGCCGGCCGACGGGCCGCCCTTCGCCGCCCCGGCCGCCCGGCGCTCGCCGCGCCGGCCCTCGGGAACGGCGGGCTCCTCGCTGCCCTCGTCCATCGGTGCGTCCTCGCCCGCACCCCACGGCGGATCGGCGTCGAAGCCGTCGGTGGTGCCCCACGGCGCGGCCGACTCCGGCCCCCGTCCCTCGCCCCTACGTGGGCGGTTCTTGCTGCTCATCGCCACCTCACCTGGCTGGGTTCCCGTGCTCGCGCTGAATGCCCGTTACCGGCCGGGCCATGCCGTTCGGCGTCCCGGGTCATGCCGTGCGGCGTCCCAACCGCGCGGTCAGCGGCCACGCCGTTGTGTGCCGCCGGCCGCGCGGGTCAGCGGCCGGCCCCGACCAGGTGCCGGGTCGCCATGCCCATGGCGGCCACCTTGCCGATCCTCGGCGCGCCCATCACGGCGACCTTGCCGATCTTCGGGGCGCCAAACGCGGCGGCTTTGCCGATCTTCGGGGCGCCGAACGCGGCGGCTTTGCCGATCTTCGGGGCGCCAAACGCGGCGACCTTGCCGATTTTCGGGGCGCCCATCCCGATGACCTTGGCGACCATCACCGGCGACGACATCAGCCCGCCGGCCCGGACGAGCATGCCCCGGAACACCTGGCCCGGCTTCTGCTGCTCGCTCATGTACGCGGTGACCACCACCAGCGCGCCGGTCATCGCCGGGACCGCCCACTGGAGCAGCTTCATCTGCCGCTGACAGGAGGCGATGTTCGCCGGGGTCTGGTGGTTCGGTTCGGTGACCCCGTCGACGGGCGGGCCGCCCGCCCTCTGCAGCTTCATGCCGAGGAATCGGCTGTATCCGGTCACCGCCAGCGCACCCAGGGTCAGTGCCGCCTTCACCGCACTGGCCTTGCCGACCCCGGCCTGCCTGGCCATCCGCGGAGTCTCCGTGACGAGCTCGCCGACCGCGCCGGCGAGGTGCGCGCCGATCGCCGCCGCGCTGACCGGGGTCCAGCGCGCCCAGCCCGCCGACGCCACCGGCAGCCGTTGCGTGGAGTCGTCGATCTTCGCCGCCGCGCCGTTGACGCCGAGCGCCCCCATCAGTGATCCGCCGAACCAGGCCGCCAGGCCCAGATCGTGCATCGAGCGCCACGCCGTGTGCCGTTCGGACATCTGATCCCCCTCTGCCGTGTTCGGGCGGTGCGGCTTACCCAGGTTCCGGCCGGCTACGCCCCGTGCACCGGCCCCTCCCGCCGAGGTCACCGTCGTCCGGACCCGCCGTCCGAGGTGCCCGGGCTCAGCGTGTCGGCAGGCCGGCGGCGAAGGCGGCGACCCGGGCGGCGAGCGGGGTGGCGGCGCGTACCCAGGTGAAGTGGTCCAGCGGGGCGTCGGCCTCGGCCACGGTGTAGCGGTGCCGGGTAACCGGGGCAGCGGCGAGCTTGGCGCAGAGGTGGTCCAGCGTGCCGTGCGGGGTGTACTGGTCGTCGTCCACGCTGACCGCGAGGACCGGGGTGCGTACCCGCCCGACCGCCGTCTCGGCGTCGAGCCCGTCGAGCACCGGGAACCGGCCGGTCCGGGCGGTGTACGCCCAGTCGCGGATCACCCCGCGCGCCTGCCGGCCGCCGAACCCCCAGCCCGGCCAGACGCCGAGCATCCGGGCGACCGCCGCGATCCCCTGGGCGAACGACAGCACACCCCAGCCGCGCAGCCCCGGATAGCCGCGCCACCATGGCAGGCCGACCGCCACCAGGGCCAGCCCGTCCACCGCGTCGGCATCGTGCAGCGCCTGGTGCAGCACCGCGACCTGCCCGCCGAGGGAGTGCCCGAGCAGCACCCTGACCCGGCCGTCCAACCGAGGCTTGAGCGCGTCCAGCACCGCGCCCACGTCGGCGGCCAGTTCGGCGTAGCCGTACCGGCAGGTGCGGGCGGGCGGCGGGGTGCTCTCGCCGGTGCCCCGCAGGTCGGCCACGATCACGGCCAGACCGGCGTCGCGCAGGGCTGCCGCGAAGGGGCGGTAGTAGCGGGCCCGTACGCCCATCGCCGGCCAGATCACCACCACCGGCGCGCCCGGCGGCCCGGCCGGCTCCGGGTAGACCTGGAGGCCGAGGCGCGCCCCGCCGACATCGACGTACTCCTGTGTGTACTCCGCGCTCACCGGCTCAGCCTACGGCGAACCTACCAGCGGGTAGCCCGGGGTGCCTCGGCGGGCGGTCCGCCAGCCCCGCGAAACCGCGCCCGATCTATAGATCATTGACCTCTCCCCGGGGTCGGCGATGTCGGCTGTGGAGATTCGAATCAGTGACCAAAGTCCCTGGTCGGCCGGGTAGGAAGCGCCGAAACTGGGCAAGAGGCGCGGCGGCTCCGTTTGTGGCTCGCCTCTCCCGAACCAACTCCCGGAGGTTGCCGACTTGTCCACGTCTTCGCTCTCCGCACTGGCCGAGGAGCAGCTCGGGCTGGCTCGCACCGCTGGCAGCGGGCGCAGCGCTCGGACCGTCCACGGCGGTGCCGGCACGTCGCTTCGGCAGACCCTGGTCGCCCTGGTCGCCGGGCAGGAGTTGGCGGAGCACGCCAGCCCCGGGGACGCGACGCTGCAGGTGCTGCGTGGCCGGGTCCGGCTGGTCGCGCAGGACCGGTCCTGGCCCGGGGAGGCGGGGGACCTGCTGGTGATTCCGGACGCCCGGCACGCGCTGCACGCCGACGAGGACTCCGTGGTGCTGCTCACCGTGGCCCGCCGATGAGCGCCGCCCCACCCGCCGGTGCCGCGCCCGGCGGCCGGTCGACCGCCGCCCGCACCACCCCGCCTCGGTCCGCCGCCCGGCGTACCGAGGCGCCTGCCGGGTCCAGGTCCACGGTCGCCGCGCGCCAGCGGGGCCGCCGGCACCGCTACCTACCGCCGCAGCACGGCGCCTGGGCGATGCTGCTCATCCCGTACGTCACGGCGGTCTGTGTCACCGGCCTCCGGTGGCCGCACCTGCCGCTGCTCGGCGCCTGGCTGGCCGGCTACCTCTTCTCCTACTACGCCCTGCTGGCGGTCAAGACCGGCCGCACCGACCGGGTACGCTCGCAGCTGCTGCTCTACGGCGCCGCTGCCGCCCTGCTGGTCGTGCCGGTGCTGCTGGCCCGGCCCGCGGTCCTCGGCTACGCCCCGCTGTACGCCCTGCTCGCCGCCGTCAACGTCGGGTACGCCCGGTGGCGCCGCGAGCGGGCCCTGCTCAACGACTTCGCCTCGGTGGCGCAGAGCGTGCTGATGGTGTTCGTGGTGGCCACCGTCGCCGGGGTTCCGCCCACCGGGCTGGCCGGAGTGGCGGGGGCGGTCGGCGCGTACCTGGTCGGCATGGTGCTCTACGTCAAGACGATGATCCGGGAGCGCGAGAGCGTCGGCTACCGGTGGGCGTCCGGGGCGTACCACGTCGCGGCGCTGCTGGTCGCGGTGGCTGCCGGGTGGGGGCCGGCGGTGGCGGGTGTCTTCGCGCTGCTGCTGCTCCGCGCGGCGCTGCTGCCCGGCCGTCGGTTGGCTCCGGTCCGGGTCGGCGTCATCGAGCTGGTCGGCTCCCTGCTGCTGTTCGCCGCGGTGGTCTGGCACTGGGCCTGACGGCCGGGGTCGGTGTCCGTCGTAGTTGCCCAGGTCACGTCCCAGTTCCGGCTGATTGACCCGGGTCGGGTACGCGGCCCGCTCCTGATCGTGCGGCGGTCAGGCGTCCCGGCGGAACTCGGCGCGCCAGCGGACCCCACCGTCGGGGGCGACGATCTCCTCGACCTGCACCGGGGTCAGCGGGCCAGCGGCGAAGGCGTCGACCTCCGCCCGGGCGAGCGGCCAGGGCGGGCCCTCGACGACCTCGTCGTCCCGCCGGCCGGCCGCGATCACCAGCAGCGTCCCGCCCGGCGCGACCAACCGGCCGACCGCCGGGATCGCCCGCTGCCGCAGCTCGGTCGGCAGTGCCTGAACGTTCATGCTCTCCAGCACGAAATCGAACCCGCTCAGCCAGTCGCCGGGCGGGGCGAGCAGGTCGGCGGTCTCGTACCGGACCGGGGAGTCGGGGTGGCGGCGGCGGGCCGCCCGTACCGCCGTGGGAGAGATGTCGAAGGCGACGGTGGCGAAGCCGAGGCGGGCGAGATGCTCGGCGTCGCGGCCGAAGCCGCACCCGACGACCACGGCGCGCCGACCGGATCCGTCCGGCCGGATCCGTTCGGTCCATTCGCCGAGCAGGGAATGCGCCCGGTCGAGGTCCCACGGCACGACTGCCTCGCCCCGCTCGGCGTCGGCGTAGAGCCGCTCGAACCAGCCGGCCGGATCGCTTTCGACAGTCGCCGGGGAAGACAACCGGTGGGTCACATCGTTGTCGTGCACGGACGCCTCCTCGCCTCCGGGACAGCCCTGGACCGGGCGGCAGCACCGATCCCGCAGCCTAACCGGACGGCGCACCGCACCCGGTGCCACAGCTCTGTCGGATCGTCGGGCTAGGCTCGCTCCGGCGCGCCGCCCGTGGCGAGCGGACCGGTGAGCGGCACCAAACCGCCGAGACCTGGGAGTACGACCAGTTGACCGCACAGCCTGAGACCCTGTACGGGGCCGACGACCTGACGCACCTGGAGGGGCTGGACGCCGTCCGTAAGCGCCCCGGCATGTACATCGGTTCGACCGATAGCCGTGGCGTTGGTCACCTCGTCAACGAGATCCTCGACAACTCCACCGACGAGGGTGTCGGAGGTCACGCCGCCAAGATCGACGTGATCCTGCACGCCAACGGCTCGGTGCAGGTCGACGACGACGGCCGGGGCATCCCCACCGACGTGCACGCCAAGTCCGGCATCTCCGGCGTCGAGCTGGTGCTGACCCGGCTGCACGCGGGCGGCAAGTTCGGCGGCTCGGGCTACAAGACCTCCGGCGGCCTGCACGGGGTGGGCGCCTCCGCGGTCAACGCGCTCTCCCGGCGGTTCGACGTCACGGTCCGCCGCGGTGGCAAGATCCACTCGATGTCGTTCCGGCACGGCGTGCCCGGGATCTTCGACGGGGACGGCCCGGACGCACCGTTCACCCCCGGCCCCGGCCTGCAGATCGTCGGCGCGATGAAGCGCCGCCAGCCGACGGGCACCTCGATCCGCTGGTGGCACGACCCGCGCTACTTCGAGACCGGCGCGAAGCTGGACACCGAGGCGGTCCGGCTCAAGCTGCGCAACACGGCCTTCCTCGTCCCCGGCGTGGCGTACCGGCTGCGCGACGAGACGGGGGAGGAGGTCGTCGAGGAGAGCTTCCACTTCCCCAACGGCCTCACCGACATGGTGGAATACCTGGCCCCGGCCGGCGACCGCCCGGTCTCCGGCACCCTGCTGGTCACCGGCGAGGGGACCTACCGGGAGAACGCCGCCGACGCCAACGGCGTGATGCAGTCCAACGTGCAGCGCCGCGCCGAGGTCGAGGTCGCGTTCCGCTGGGGGACCGGCTACGAGCGCACCGTCGAGTGCTTCACCAACACCATCCGCAACGCGCACGGCGGCACCCACCGCAAGGGCTTCGAGCGGGCCCTGGTGCGTACCCTCGCCGAGGCGGCCCGCAACGCCCGCGGCCTGCTCAAGCCCAAGGAGGACGCGCCCACCCTGGACGACGTCCTGGAGGGCATGACCGCGGTGGTGCACGTCCGGATCCCGGAGCCGCAGTTCACCTCGCAGACCAAGGACGAGCTCTCCACCGCCGGCATCACCAAGGTGCTCCAGGGCCTGGTCGAGCAGCACCTGAAGGCCTGGCTGGAGGACCGCAAGACCAAGGCCGAGGCCCGTACTGTCCTGCAGAAGATCGTCGACGCGGCCCGGGTCCGGCTCACCCAGAAACAGCAGAAGGACGCCGCCCGGCGCAAGACCGCCCTGGAGGGCGCGTCGATGCCGCCCAAGCTGGTCGACTGCCGGGCCACCGGGGTGGATCGCAGCGAGCTGTTCATCGTGGAGGGGGACAGCGCCCTCGGGACGAGCCGGATGGCCCGCTCCTCGGAATACCAGGCCCTGCTGCCGATCCGCGGCAAGATCCTCAACGTGCAGAAGGCGAACCTCCAGCAGGTGCTGGACAACGCCGAGTGCGCGGCGATCGTGCAGGTGCTCGGGGCGGGCTCCGGGCGTACCTTCGACCTGTCGGCGATGCGCTACGGCCGGGTGCTCATCATGGCCGACGCGGACGTCGACGGCGCGCACATCCGTACCCTGCTGATCACGCTTTTCGCCCGATACATGCGGCCGCTGATCGAGGCGGGCCGGCTCTACGCGGCGATGCCGCCCCTGCACAAGATCACCACCAAGGGGCGCAACCCGCAGACCATCTACACCTACACCCAGGCCGAGATGGAGGCGACGGTCCGCAAGCTGGAGAAGGCCGGCAAGCAGATCGTCACCCCGATCCCGCGCTTCAAGGGCCTCGGCGAGATGGACGCGGACGAACTCTGGGAGACCACCATGAATCCGGCCACCCGGGCGGTCCGCCGGATCACCCTCGACGACGTCGAGGCCGCCGAGCGGATCCTCGAACTGCTCATGGGGGAGAAGGTCGAACCCCGCCGCAACTGGCTGATCGACTCGGCTGACCGGGTCGACCGCGAAGCCATCGACGCCTGACCATCGGTCCGTTCGGAAGGAAACGCTGAACCATGGCACGCCGTAGGGACGACCGCGACCGCGCCGACCTGTCGGCCTTCGACCAGGCCGGCGCGCGGGTCTTCGACAACCCGCTGGTCACCGAGGTCTCCGACTCCTACCTGGAGTATGCCTTCTCGGTCATCCACTCCCGGGCTCTGCCCGACGCCCGGGACGGCCTCAAGCCGGTGCACCGGCGCATCCTCTGGTCGATGTACGAGCAGGGTCACCGCCCCGACCGGGGCCACGTGAAGTCTGCCCGAATTGTCGGGGATGTAATGGGTAAGTACCATCCGCACGGCGACGCCGCCATCTACGACGCGATGGTCCGCCTCGCCCAGGACTTCTCGCTCAACGCCCCACTCATCGACGGGCACGGCAACTTCGGCTCGCCGGACGACGGCCCGGCCGCCGCTCGTTACACCGAGGCGCGGATGTCCCGGGAGGCGATGCTGCTCGTCGGCGAGCTGGGCGAGGACACCGTCAGCGTCGAGCCCAACTACGACGGCTCGCTGACCCAGCCCACCGTGCTGCCGGCCGCCTTCCCCAACCTGCTGGTCAACGGCGCGTCCGGGATCGCGGTCGGCATGGCCACCAACATGATCCCGCACAACCTCGGCGAGGTCGTCCAGGCGGCCCGCTGGCTGATCAACCACCCGGACGCCACGCTGGACAAGCTCATGGGGTTCGTCCCCGGCCCCGACCTGCCCACCGGCGGGCTGCTGCTCGGCCTGGACGAGGTGCGCCGGGCGTACGAGACCGGCCGGGGCGTGGTGCGGATGCGCGGCCGGGTCCAGATCGGCCCTCTGGAGGGCAGCCGCGGCCGGCAGGCCATCACCGTCACCGAGCTGCCGTACGGCGTCGGTGCGGAGAAGGTCATCGCGGCCATCACCAACGAGGTCAACAAGACCAAGCGGCTGACCGGCATCGCCGACGTCAAGGACCTCACCGACCGGGAGAACGGCACCCGGCTGGTCGTCGAGTGCAAGGTCGGGGTCAACCCGCAGGCCCTGCTGTCCGACCTCTACCGGCTCACCCCGCTGGAGCAGTCCTTCGGGATCAACAACCTGGTCCTGGTGGACGGCCAGCCCCGGACCCTGGGGCTCAAGGAGCTGCTGGAGGTCTTCCTCGCCCACCGCTACGAGGTGGTCACCCGACGCAGCGCGTACCGCAAGCGCAAGCGCGAGGAGCGGTTGCACCTGGTCGACGGTCTGCTGATCGCCCTGCTCGACATCGACAAGGTGGTCAAGCTGATCCGGGCCAGCGAGGACGCCCAGGCCGCCAAGGACGGCCTGATGCAGAAGTTCAAGCTCTCCGAGATCCAGGCGACCTACATCCTGGACACTCCGCTGCGCCGGCTGACCAAGTACGACCGGCTGGAGCTGGAGGCCGAGCAGGAGAAGCTGCGCGCCGAGATCACCGACCTGTCGCGGATCCTCGACGACCCGAAGGTGCTGCGCAAGCTGGTCTCCGACGAGCTGGCCGCCGTGGTCAAGCAGTTCGGCGCCGAGCGCCGCACCACCCTGGTCGACGGGGACCTCAAGGAGGTCCTCGCGGCCTCCGTACCGGCCGGGCCGCTGGAGGTCGCCGACGACCCGTGCCAGGTGATCCTCTCCGCCACCGGGCTGGTCGCCCGGACCGCGGCCGAGTCGGAGGAGGCCGCCGAGGGGCGCCGGCGCAGCGGCCGGGTCAAGCACGACGCGGTACGCGCGGTCGTCCACTCCACGGCGCGGGGCCGGGTGCTGCTGGTCACCAGCGCCGGGCGGGCGTTCAAGATTGACGTACTGCCGCTGCCGGTGCTGCCCGAGCAGTCCGGCACGGTGTCGCTGCGCGGCGGCATGTCGGCGGCCGAGCTGGTGCCGCTGGAGCCGGGGGAGAAGGTGGTGGGTCTGGCGCCGCTCGGCCCGACCGCGGAGGGCTCACCCGGCCTGGCGCTGGGCACCCGGCAGGGCGTGGTGAAGGTCTGCGCGCCCGAGTGGCCGGTGCGCTCGGACGAGTTCGAGGTGATCTCGCTGCGCGACGGCGACGAGGTGGTCGGGGTGACCTGGCTCGCCGACGGCACCGACGCCCTGGTGTTCATCTCCTCGGACGCGTCACTGTTGCGCTTCGCGGCATCGCTGGTGCGGCCGCAGGGCGTCAAGGGCGGCGGCATGGCCGGCATCAACCTGCCGGCCGGGGCGCACGTGGTCTTCTTCGGCGCGGTCCGTACCGACGACCCAGGGCACGGGGAGTCGATGGTGGTCACCTCGACCGGCGCCACGGTCAAGGTGACGCCGTTCAAGGCGTATCCGGCGAAGGGGCGGGCGACCGGCGGCGTGCGTGCGCAGCGGTTCCTCAAGGGTGAGACGGACCTGGCGGTGGCCTGGGTGGGCCCACGCCCGGTCGGCGCGACCGCCAACGGCGAGTCGGTGGGCCTGCCCCCGGCGGACCCGCGCCGCGACGGCTCCGGCTTCGCTGTCATGCTCGGCCCCGCCGTCGTCGGCCACCTCATCGAACGCGACTGACCCGGCACCCGGCGGGGGCTGGCCGCTTACGCCGCCACCCCCTGCCCGGGGAGGGGGTGGCGCGGTGGCAGGTCAGGCGACGCCGGCCGGACGGAACTGGACGCTGACCCGGGGCCCGACCGGGCGGGTGGTCTTGGGCACGGCGTGCTCCCAGGTGCGCTGGCACGAGCCGCCCATCACGACCAGGTCGCCGTGCCCGAGCGGGAACCGCAGGCTCTCGCCGCCGCCGCGGGGACGCAGCAGCAGGGTGCGGGGGGATCCGAAGGAGACGATGGCGACCATCGTGTCCACCTGCGCCGAGCGGCCCAGAGTATCCCCGTGCCAGGCCACGCTGTCCCGCCCCGACCGGTACAGGCACATCCCGGCGGTGACGAAGGGCTCGCCCAGCTCCGGCGCGTAGTGCCGGGTCAGCGCGGTGCGGGCCGCGCCGAGGATCGGGTGCGGCAGCGGTCGCCCGGCGCCGTACCAGCAGAGCAGCCGGGGCACGTCGACCTCGGCGTCGTACATCGTGCGACGCTCGGCGCGCCAGGGGACCTCCCGCAGCAGCACCTCGAAGACCTCGTCCGAGCCGGCGATCCAGCCGGGGAGGTGGTCGACCCAGGCACCCCGGGTCAGCGGGTGCCGACGCAGCCGGCCCGCCAGCGGGCCCAGCGACGGGGACGCGGCGACGTCGAGCATCGACGGCTGGTACGCGGTCCCGGTCATTCCCTCACCCTACCCGCCGCGTTGGCACAGGTGTACGACGGACATTCTCGTTGCCCGGCGGTCATCTGCCGCACACGTCGTCGTCGCCGTTCGTCGCCATGGTCCGCCTATGGTGAGGCCTCTCCGCCCGGGTCCGGGCGGGTGGCGTCCGAGGAGAGACCACCCGTGCAGAGCAACTCGACCCGCGCGCCGGCGACGCCCCCGCCGGTGGCGAACCCGGACCGGCCCGCGTCACCCCCGGCGTCGCCGCGCCCACCGTCCCGCCGGGTCACCGTCGCTGCGCTCTGGCTCGCCGCCGCCTGGCTGCTGCCCGTCCTGGCGTACGCGCTGGGTGCGGCCGCCCTGCTGCCGCCGCTGGTGCTGGCGCTGACCGCCGGGCTGCTGCGCGGTGGCCGTACCCTGCTCGACCGGCTGGTGCTGGCCACGGCCCTGCTGCTCGGCGCGGTCGCCGCCGCCGGGCTGCTCTTCTCCGGGTGGCCGTGGGGGCTGCATCCGGTGCCGGTGGCAGGCACCGCGGGTACCGTCCTGCTCGGCGTCGCCCTGGCCACCGGCCGGCGCCCCCGCTGGCCCCGACCCGCGGCGACCGACCTGCCGCCGGTGCTGGCGGCGGTGGCCGCGGCGGTGGCGCTGGGCTGGCCGTACCTGCGCGCCGGTGACCTGGCCGGTCGGCTGGCGTACGCGATGATCGGGGAGGACAACAGTCGGCACCTGGCTGCCGTGGAGGGGATCCGCGCGGTCGGCGGGTACCTGTTCACCGACCCGCAGGCCGCGGCCAGGGTCGCACCGGAGGCGATGACCTGGTATCCGCAGGGCTTCCACCTCACCGCCGCGCTGCTGGACACCTTCCTGCGCTCGTCCACCGCCCCGGCCGATCCGGTTGCCGCGCTCGACCACTACCTGGGCTGGGCGCTGTCCGCGTACGCCCTGATGGTGCTCGCCCTGGTCTGGGCCGCGACCCGGATCGCCGGGCGGCAGCTCGACCTGGCGCGGACCTGGGCCGTCGCCGGCGTGGTGACCGCGTTCTGCATCGGCTCGGAGCTGGCCCGGTTCGTGGTGTACGGCTACCCGGGCGAAACCCTCGGCCTGGCGCTCGCCGCGTTGCTGGTGGCGGTGCTCTGCCGGCCGGTCGCCGGCATCGGCACCCAGCTCTGCCTGGTCGGCGCGCTCTGCGTCGGTGTCGGCTTCGCGTACCTGATGTTCCTGCCGGTGGTGGGACTGCTGGTGCTGGCCTGGCTGGTCCGGCAGCGCCGGGCGGTGCTGCGCCGCCCGTTGGTGCTCGCCGGGGTGGCCCTGGTCGCCGTGCCGCTGATCCCGCTGAGCAGCATCGGCGGCCTGCTCAACACCGACCAGATCGACAACGTCGCCACGGGTGGCACGGTGGAGCCGCGCTACGACGCGTTCCTGGCGCTCACCGCGCTGGTCGGCGCCGGCCTGCTCGCCGGCGGCCTGCGGCTGCCGGTGTGGCGGCGCTACGCCGGGGCGCTCGGCACGGCCGTGGTCTTCGTGCTCGGCTTCCGGATCTGGTTCCACGTGCTGGACACCGATCCGCGCTACTACTACGGCAAGACCCTGCACCTGCTGCTGATGCTGCTGCTGGTCGGCATCGGCGCGCTGGGCCTGCTGCTGCCCCCGCCGTGGGCGGCGGCCGGCCGGCGGCCCGGGCCGCTCGCCCGACTGCTGGTGGCGGCGGCCGTGGTGGTCGCCGCGGCCGGGGTGGCCGGGCTGCCCGGTGGCACCGGCATGTTCGCCCAGCCGCTCGACCACCGCACCACCACCTGGGCCTCGGCCTGGTGGTCGGGACGGCTGGCCCGCCCGGGTCCGGCGGAACTGACCGTCCGGGCGCTCGCCCAGGCCCCGGTGGAGCCGGGCACGGTCACCGTGGTGGCCAGCGGGAAGCGGCGGGAGGGCTACCTGTGCAGCCTCTTCGTCGCCACCCTCCAGGGCACCGCCGGGGCGTCCGGCCCGGCGTACTACAAGCTGCCGCTGGCCGAACCGGCCCGCTCGGCGGCGGTGGTGGCGGCGGTGCCCGGCCGGATCCGCTTCCTCGCCGCCGACGACGACGCGGAGGCCGTGGTGCGGCAACTGCTCACCGACCGCCCAGAGCTGCGGACCCGGGTCCGCCTGGAACGCCTCCACTGATCCGCGGGCCCGACCTGCCGCGGCGCGGGTCGATCTCCGTCGGGCGGTGTCGGTCTCGGACCCCGGCCGTCGGCCGGGCGGTCAGTGGGGCGCGGGGGTGGCGAGCAGGGCGAGGACGGCGTCGACCACCCGGGCCGGGCCCCGGCCGTCCACCGTGGACCAGCCCCGGGCGGAGAGGTCGGCCCGGCGCTCGGCGGAGGTGAGCAGCTCGCGCAGGATCCGGAGCGCGCGGGTACGGGCGGCGTGGCCCTCCGGCCCGGCGGCGACGAGCGTGGGCAGCTCGCCGAGCCCGGCGGCGACCTCCTCCCGGATCACCCGGTGGTACGACTCGCGCTGGTTGTCCACCACGCAGACCAGCGCCGACGGGGCGCCGAGACAGCAGAGTTCCCAGGTGGACGTGCCGGCGGCGGAGACCACCAGGTCCGCCGCGGCGATCAGTTCGGGCAGCGTGTCGGTGGGCGGCACCGGCCGCAGGGTCTGGCCCCGGCCGGGACGCAGCGCCACCAGATCCGCCTCGAGCGACTCCCGGGCGACCACCACGGTCAGCTCCATCGGCTGCCCGGTGGCGAGCAGCAGGCGGGCCAGCGGCGGGGCGGCGCCGAACGCGTCGGTGCCGCCGAAGAAGGCGAGCACCCGGGGCCGGGCGGCGCGTGTCGGCGGTCGGGGCGCCGCCGGCCGCCGGCTGAGCACCTCCCGGCGGAGCAGGGCGTACCCGGTGCCGGCGAGCAGCCGGTCGGCCGGCGCGACGGTGTCGGCGCCGAGGTTCTGGTCCAGGTAGAGGTCCGCGTCCTGGCCACGGGTGTCGCCGTCGACCACGGCGAGGGTGCGGATACCGGCCGCCCGCAGCGCCCCCGCGCAGGCCGGGTCCAGCTCGTACGAGTCGAGGACCAGCACGTCCAGCGCGTGCTCGCGGGCCACCGCGACCAGACCGGCCGGGGTGTCCGGGCCGGGGTGGTGCGGGATGCCCCGGGCGGCGAGCTGCCGGGCTGCCCAGTCCACGCCGGCCACGCTGCCGAGCAGCTCCACGTGCGCGCCCCGGGCGAGGAACTCCTCGCCGAGGGCGAGACAGCGGACGAGGTGGCCGACCCCGCGGCGCGGTCCCGCGTCGCAGCGCAGCCCGACGCGGACGGTCACGACTCTTCCAGCCGCTTCTGCCGGACCCCGGCGTTCAGCGCCCGCAGTCCCGGCTGGCCGTCCAGCCAGTCGGCGAGCTTGGCCAGCGGCACGCTGGCGTCGCCGAAGTGGTCGGTCACCGCCCGCAGCAGCGCCCAGTCCTGCTCGGTGTCCAGGGTGAGCCGCAGGTCGGAGCGGTCCGGGGTGAGGGTCACCCCGAGCACCCGGAACAGCTCGGGATGGGTGTACGCGTACGAGGTGACGTGCACCCGGTGGTGGTCGGTGGCGATCCGGTGCAGGGTGCGCAGCGCCGCCGCGTCGATGATCTCCACGTCCACCCCCCGGGGCAGGGTACGGGCGATCGACGTGCTGACGTAGTCGAGCCCGGGGACGGCCCGGTAGACGTCGGCGACCAGCCGGATGATCTCCGGGTCGAGCAGCGGGCAGTCGGCGGTGAACCGGGCCACCGCGTCCCCCGGGTGGGCGTCGAGCGCGCCGACGAAGCGGTCGAGCACGTCGTCGACCGGCCCGCGATGACAGGGCACGTCGAGCCGGGCGCACTCGGCGACGACCGCGTCGTCGACCGGATCGGTGCTGGTGGCCACCACGAGGTCGGCGAGGACGCCGCTCTCCCGGGCGGCACGGACCACCCGGCCGAGGACCGTACGGCCGGCGAGGGGACGCAGCACCTTGCCGGGCAGCCGGGAGGAACCCATCCGGGCCTGGACGATGCCGACGATGCGGGTCACTGCTGCTCCTCCCGTACCACCCGGCGGCGCAGGGCCTGGCGCAGCCGGCGTTTCCCGGCCCGGGCAGCCCGCTTGGCCCACCTCGCCGGGGTGATGACGAGCCGACCCACCCGGTAGCTGACCGACCCGTTGAGCAGTTTGATCATGGCGTCGGCCCGGCGCAGCGCACGCTCCCGGCTGGTGAGCAGGTCCTCGGTCCAGCCCAGCACCGCGCGTACCCGGCCCAGCTCCTCGCGCTGGCGCAGCCAGGCCTCCCGGAGCTGCTGGTAGCTCTCCGGGCCGGGCGGCGGCGAGGTCGGCTCCAGCGCGCCCAGCTCGTCGACGAGCGTGAGCCGGCCCTCCGCGTCCAGGCCGCGCAGCGCGGCGACGACCGCCGCCTCGGTCTCCACCGCCGCGGCCACGGTGGCCCGGTCCAGCTCCCGGCCGGCCATCCCGCCGAGTACGACGGTGAGCCCGGCCAGGTCGAGAGTGGAGGTCCACGGGTGGGCGTAGCCGCCGGTCACCAGGACGCTGGCGAAGCGCCACAGCGTACGCGCCAGCGCCACGTCCACGGCGAGCGGCTCCGCGGCCTGCCAGCTCGGGTCGAGGACCGCGAACTCGTCGCCGGCCACCACCACGTTGTCCACCCCGGCCAGCGCCGGGGCACCGGAGACCCAGCCGTCGACGGCGTGCGAGTCGAGCCAGCGGGCGTAGCCGGAGAGCAGCGTGCGCACCGTGTCCAGGTCCCGGCGCAGGCAGGCGTCCAGCAGCAGGGTCCGCAGCAGCCGGCCCGGCGGCACCGGCCCGGTCAGCGCACCCGCGTCCCGGTACGCCGCGGTGCGGCTGGCGTACGGCCCGACGCTCGGCTCGGCCCGGGTCGGCGGGTCGGTGACCCGCCAGTGCCAGCCGTGCGCGGCGGCCACCACCTCGATCACCCCGACTCCCGGCGGCCCGGTCTGGGCCAGCGCCACCGGCAGGTCGGCGCGGTCCGCCCCGGGGACGGCGTCCCGCCGGGCGAGCACCACCCAGGCGGGGGCGAGCGCGCCGGCGAGCCCGGCGTGCAGGGCGTCGACCGCGAGCCGGGCCGGGTCCTGGAGCACCCGCCGGTCGGCGTACCCGCCGGTGCAGGCGCCGTGCAGCACGGCGTCGAACAATCCGACGGAGGTCTCCCGGTCGAGGTCCCCGGTGGCCACCATCGCGGTCACCGCGGCAGGGTGGGGATACGCGGCGAAGCAGGCGTCCGGGGTGAGGCCGGCGCCGGTGAGCCGGCCGCGCAGCTGGTCGAGGTTGGCGGGGTGACCGCTGTCCAGCACCCCGTCGATGGTCCACGCGGCGTCGTCCCGGTCGGCGTACCAGGGGGAGACGTCGACGATCCGGTGCAGGCCCACCGGGTTGTCCAGGCGCAGCAGCAGGGTGCCGCCCGGGCGCAGGGTGCCGACCAGCGTGGCGAGCACGGCTTCCCAGCCGAGCCGGGCCCCCTCGATCGACTCCACCGGGTCCAGCCCCGAAGCGGCGATCACCACGTCGTACGTCTCGCCGGCCGGCAGGCCGGCAGGCCCACCGACGATCACCCGGACCGCCCGGTCGGCAGCGAGGCTGGCCAGCGCCGCCCCGTCGAGGTGGCTGCGGAGCAGGCAGGTCACCTCGGCGTGCGCCAGCTGGTCGAGGAACGCGGGCTCGTGCGGCCCGGCCAGCAGCACCCGGGCGCCGGCCGGCACCACGCGGGCCGCGAGCACGGCAATGGGCCCACCGCCGGCCGGCCCGTCGGCGGTACGCAGGTCGGACCAGGCCAGCATCTCGCCGCCGGGCAGCATGACTCGTCCGGCCTGGGCAGTGTCAGTCGTCAACGTCGTTCTCCTGGAGGTGCGCCCAGCCGAGCAGCTCGCGCAGCTCTGCCGGGGCGCAGCGGTGGTCGGTGCCCAGTTCGGCGCGGGCGAGCTCGACGGCGGTGGGCAGGTCCACCGACTCGCCGTGCAGCTCCGGCCACTGACGGCGGATTCGGGCGGTACCGCCGAAGGTGGGGTCCTCGTCGGCGAGCACCATCGGGTCGCCGTAGACGGCCGGCTCGCAGCCGGCGGCGATGCCGTAGAAGATGGCGCTGGTCAGCCGGTTGGAGGCGACCCGCTTGTGCCGGCGCAGCTCGGTGAGCTGCTTGTCGATGAAGAGCGGATCGGTGTCCCGCCACCAGTGGCCGCGATAGCCGTGGCAGATGACCCGGAACCCGGCGCGCTCGTAGAGCCGGCGCACCCGGCGCATGCCGTATTCGTGCCAGTAGAGGCAGACCGTCACCGGGCCGGGCTCGGTGTCCCGGATCCGGGCGATCAGCTCCCGGTGGTCACCCTTGACGTGCTGCCCCTCCCAGCCGTGGAACGGGTACCAGATGGTGCCCTCCCGCGCCGGCGGCTCGGTCTCCTCCGGCTGCGGCGGGTCCTCGGGACGCAGTGCCAGCAGGTAGGTGAACGGCGCGCCGATGACCGCCACGTTGCGCCGCCCCACCGCCCAGGCCCGGCGGCGGGTCTGCTCGGACCAGAGCAGGCTCGGCGTCCGCTCGACGTACGGGTGGCCGGGCGCCAGCCCGTCCCCGATGTTCCAGCCGTGCTGGACGTAGCCGTTGATCCGGGGCGGGTGCCGGTCGCCGAGCCCGCAGTAGCGGGCCAGCACGTGCCC
Organism: Micromonospora sp. SL1-18; assembly: GCF_047921505.1. Taxonomy (NCBI): domain Bacteria; kingdom Bacillati; phylum Actinomycetota; class Actinomycetes; order Micromonosporales; family Micromonosporaceae; genus Micromonospora; species Micromonospora sp. SL1-18. The sequence goes on from NZ_JBLROA010000003.1 coordinate 116,532, forward strand.
GTGCCCATAGAAGTGGTTGGCGTGATGCATCGCTCTCCGTCTCAGGCCGCACTCGCTGCCGGTGCGCCTCGCAGCGCGGTGGCGAGGGCTTCCACGACCCGCTCCTGGTCGGCGTCGCTGAGCCCAGGGTAGAGCGGCAGGGAGAGCTGCTGCTCGTAGAACGATTCGGCGATCGGGCACGATCCGCGCCGGTAGCCGAGGTCGGCGAAGGCAGGGTGCCAGTGCACCGGGATGTAGTTGACCTGTACGCCGATGCCGGCGGCCCGCATCCGGTCGTAGACCTCGCGCCGTCGTCCGTCGAGCACCCGGATCGGGTACAGGTGCCAGGCCGGCCGGGCCCAGGAGCGGTGGGCCGGGAGCAGCACGCCGGGCAGGTCGGCGAGGGCCTCGTCGTACCGGCGGACCAGGCGTTCCCGGGCGGCGAGGAAGTCGCCGAGCCGGCGCAGCTGGCTGCGGCCGAGCGCGCAGAGCACGTCGGGCAGCCGGTAGTTGAGGCCGAACTCGTGCACCTCCTGGTGCCAGCCGCCCTCGTCCGGCCAACGCTGTTCGGCCCGGTCGCGGACCAGTCCGTGGTTGCGGAACCGGCGGGCCCGTTCCAGCACCGCGGGGTCGGTGGCGGCGACGGCCCCGCCCTCGGCGGTGGTGAGGTTCTTCGTCGGGAAGAACGAGAACGTGGTCAGGTCGGCCAGCGAGCCGACCGGCCGGCCGCGGTAGTGGGCGCCGATCGAGTGCGCGGCGTCGGCGAGCAGCAGCGCGTCGCTGCCCGCGAGGGCCCGCCGCAGGGCGTCGTAGTCCGCCGGGTGGCCGGCGTAGTCCACCGCCGACACCACCCGGGTACGCGAGGTGACCGCTGCGGCGGCCGCCGCCGGGTCGAGGGTGAACGTCTCCTCCTCGACGTCGGCGAAGACCACCTTCGCGCCGAGGGCCACGGCGGTGCTGGCGGTGGCGGCGAAGGTCATCGGGGGCACCACCACCTCGTCGCCGGGGCCGACACCGGCCGCCGCGTACGCGGTGTGCAGCGCCGCCGTGCCGTTGGAGACCACCGCGCAGCCGACGCCGCCGGTCCACCCGGCGAGGTCGTCCTCGAACGCCTGCACCTGCGGGCCGGTGGTGAGCCAGTCACCGCGCAGCACCTCGGCGACCGCGGTGACGTCCTCCTCGACGATGTGCTGGCGGCCGTACGGCAGCAGCGCCGTCACGTGGTGATCCCCAGCATCTCCCGCAGCTGCTCCGGGCTGAGCCACTGGTCGTTGTTGTCCGACTGGTACGCGAAGCCGTCCGGCACCGGCTCGCAGCCGCTCGGCGGCTGGTAGCCCCAGGTGGCGATGGTCGGCTGCACGATGAACCGGTCGGCGGCGCGCAGCGTCCGGCGGCTGTCGTCCGGCGCGATCATCTCCTCGTGCAGCTTCTCGCCGGGGCGGATGCCGACCTCGTGGGTGGTGGCGTCCGGGGCCACCGCCTCGACCAGGTCGAGGATGCGCATGCTGGGGATGCGCGGGACGAACAGCTCACCGCCCTGCATCTGGTCGAACGAGTCCAGGACGAACCGGACGGCCTGGTCCAGGGTGATCCAGAACCGGGTCATCCGCTTGTCGGTGATCGGCAGGCTCTTCCCCTCGGCGGCGAGCCGGCGGAACAGCGGCACCACCGAGCCGCGGCTGCCCATCACGTTGCCGTAGCGGACCACGGCGAACCGGGTCGGGTGGTGCGCGGCGTAGTGGTTGGCCGAGATGAAGAGCTTGTCGCCGACCAGTTTCGTCGCGCCGTACAGGTTGATCGGGCTGGACGCCTTGTCGGTGGAGAGGGCAATGACCTTCTGTACGCCCGCCTCGATGGCCGCGTCGACGACGTGCTGGGAGCCGGTGATGTTGGTGGCGATGAACTCCGAGGGGTTGTACTCGGCGGTGTCGACCTGCTTGAGGGCGGCGGCGTGCACCACGTGGTCGACGCCGTGCATCGCCCGGGTCAGCCGGTGCCGGTCCCTGATGTCACCGATGAACCAGCGCAGCCGCGGATCGTCGCCCAGCTCCTGGCGCAGCTCGTACTGCTTGAGCTCGTCCCGGGAGAACACAACCACCCGGGCCGGCGTGGCCTCGGTGAGGACGTGTCGGAGGAAGGTCTTCCCGAAGGAGCCCGTCCCCCCGGTGATCAGAATGGAAGAACCATTCAACGCACTCAATTGGCGCTCCGTTCCTGGGTTCTGATGACGGGTGGCACGCTAGGTGTGCTCGGTAAACATCTCGACGCCCGATGGTTAACTCCGGTAGCTGGCCGGATGAATGCCGCCCGCCCTGCGAGCCAACCGTTTTCGGCAGGTTATCGTCCTGATGGCGCGGTTTTCCTCGGCCACACTCGGCCGTCGAACCGGCCGTACGAGCCGGCCGGCGAGGAGAACCACAATGGAGCTCGAACAGCTTAGGAACGTCTTCAGAAACGCTCTGGAATTGCCAGGTGAATTTCAGGTGGACGATCTGGAATATCGCGGCAACGACAAGTGGGAGTCGCTCACGCACATGCGGCGAGTCGGGGCATCCCCGCACCTGGGATGCCCCGACTCGCCGCGATCCGCGACCGGGACCTGCCCGGTGACCCGGGTCGGTCAGATCTGGTCCCAGGCCAGCGGGGTGCCCCGGGGCACGTCGCGAGCGAAGGTCCGCCCGAGCACCCGGTCCAGCTCGTCCGGGTGCAGCCCCCCGGCCGGCCGGATGGAACGAACGTTCGCGCTGGTCACCGGCTCGCCGGCCCGGACGTCGGCGACCACGTGCAGGGACCGGCGGAAGCGCAGGCCCTCCCGCTCGGTGGGGGTGGGGCCGACCACCGCGCTGCCCAGCGCCGCCCAGGCCCGCTCGGTCTCCACCCGCAGCGCGGCCAGCTCCGCCGGCTCCAGGGAGAAGTCCGAGTCCACGCCGCCGTCGGCCCGGGCCAGCGTGACGTGTTTCTCGATCAGGCAGGCACCGAGCGCCACCGAGGCGACCGGCACGCCGATGCCGGGCGTGTGGTCGGAGAGCCCGACCGGCAGGCCGAAGACGTCGGCCAGCACCGGCACCCGACGCAGGTTGCTGTCCTGCGGCGGCGCCGGGTAGGAGGCGGTGCAGGCGAGCAGCACCACACCGTCGGCGCCACCCTCGCGGGCCGCCCGGACGGCGGCGTCGATCTCGGCCATCGTGGCCATCCCGGTGGAGATGACCATCGGCTTGCCGGTGCTCGCCACCAGCCGGATCAGCGGCAGGTCCACCAGCTCCGACGAGGCGATCTTGTACGCCGGCGCGCCTAACTCCTCCAGCAGCTCCACCGCGGTGTGGTCGAACGGCGAGGAGAAGACCGTCAGCCCGTGCCGGCGGGCCCGCTCGAAGATCGGCGCGTGCCACTCGTACGGCGTGTGCGCGCGCTGGAAGAGCTGGTAGAGGTTCTCCCCGCCCCACAGGTCGTGACCGTCGGAGATCCGGAAGGCCGGGCCGTCGTGGTCGATGGTGATCGTGTCCGGGGTGTACGTCTGCAGCTTGAGCGCCTGCGCCCCGCTCTCCGCCACCGCGTCCACGATCTCCAGCGCCCGGTCCAGGCTGCCGTTGTGGTTGCCGGACATCTCGGCGACCACGAGCGGCGGCTCGCCGGGACCCACCAGGTGCGGCCCGATCTTCACTGTGCTGGTCATGTTCCCCTGCTCATTTCCGTCCACACCACCTGGTGCGGCGTACCGTCGATCTCCCGCTCGTAACGGCGGACGATCCGGAAACCGAAGCGCCGGTGCAGCGCCAGCACCGGCTTGTTGTCGGCGAGGGTCTCCCCGCCGAGGGTCCGGGCCCCGAGCGTCTCGAACGCGTGCGCGATCGCCGTACGCTGCAGGCCCATCCAGGCCCGCAGCAGCTCGCCATGCTCCTCGAGGCCGTCGAGGTCCAGGTAGAAGCCCCAGACCAGGGCCTTCTCCGGCGACGTGACGCCGGAGAAGGTCACCACGCCGGCCGGGCGCCCACCGTGCAGGTGGATGAGCACCCGCCGGTCCGGGTCCGCGCGGACCGCCTCCCACCAGGCGAGGTGCTCCTCCGGGCCGATCTCGTGCTGGGTCAGGCTCACCCCGCGTACCTGCGGGTGGTTGCGCCAGCGGCGCATCCGGTCGAGGTCCCCGACTCCGGCCGGGCGCAGTGTCGCGGTCACTGCCGCCCCGCCATCGCGCCGGGTTGCTCGGCGGGCACCGCCACCGGCTCGGTCGACGGGGCGGCGGTGGGCGCCGGGAGCAGCCGGCCGGCGATCTGGTGCACTGCCCGCAGCGCCGAGTACGCCAGGTAGCTGTTGGCCGCGACGAGCCGGTGCTTGAGGCCGCCCACCCCACCGGGGCGGGGGTAGTCGCCGGCCGGCCGGTGGCGGCGGTAGTGCCCGGCCACCCGCCGGAAGAACGGACGGCGCAGCGCCGCCGGCATCCGGTGGTCGTTGCCGACCACCACCAGCAGATGGCTGACCATCAGCGCGAACAGCTCGGCCCGCAGCGCGGTGTCGTCCGGCCGGGTGGCGGACAGCCAGCCGAAGAGCCGGTCGTACTGGTCGAAAACGTCGAAGTGCCGGTCGCTGCGGGTGGAGGTGATCGCGCCCGGGCGGCCCTGGCGGTAGCGGTAGCAGATCCGGTCGAGCACGGCGATCCGCTCCGCCGCGATGAGCAGCGGGTGGCTGAACGGGATGTCCTCGTACCAGCCGGGGAAGAAGCGCAGGCCCAGCTCGGTCAGGAAGGCCCTCCGGACCACCTTGTTCCAGGCGGTGTGCTGGACCCGCAGCAGCTGGGGCCGCTCGGCCAGCCGTACGCAGCCGTCGACCCCGCGCAGCAGCGGGCTGCTGGCGTCGGGCTCCAGCCGGCCGTCCTGATGCACCCGGAGGTGGTCCAGCAGCAGCACGTCCGGCCGGTCCGCGCGCAGCCGGGCCAGCACCTCCGGCATCGAGCCCGGCGGAAGCCAGTCGTCGCTGTCCACGAACCAGACGTATTGCCCGGTCGCCTCGTCCAGCCCGGCGTTGCGGGCCAGGCCGAGGCCCACGTTGCTCGGCATCGTCACGATGCGCATCGTCGGTCGGCCGGCGGCGTACTCCCGCAGCATCTCCCCGCAACGATCGGGCGAGGCGTCATCGACCGCGATCACCTCGACATCGGCGGCGTCGGCGGCCCCGAGGCCGCCGAGGATCGAGTCGAGGCACTGGTACAGGAGAGCTTCCACACCGTGCACGGGCACGACGACGCTCAGCAGTGGGTATCGAATCTCGGTGGCCACCCGGACACCATCGAGGGCCCGGGTGGCCAGGTCCGAAACCTGACGTGGCCCGCCGAGGTGCGGTCGCTGAACAGCCTGCGAGCGGGGGGTTAACGTCCGAGTAACCGGCGCACCCGGCCGTTCACCGCCTCCTTGACCCGGGTGTGCAGGCGGATCGAGCGCAGCGCGACCACCTCCTGCTGGAGCTCCGTGTGCTGGTCACGCAGCCACTGCAGGCGGGTGAACAGGTCGTCCCGGTCGAGGGCGTGGTGCGGCCGGACCGCCGGTGGGAAGGAGGCCGCCCGGACCTGCTGGTCGAAGCGGCCCGCGCTGTCCCCGTCGGCGAACGCGTTCCCCAGGTCGTGCCGGTCGAGGAAGCGGATCATCGTCGCGAAGCGGGCCTTGTGCCCCTCGTTGAGCGCGGTGTAGTCGGCCTCCTCGTAGAGCTCGGCGGCGTCGACGTCGGCCGGCACGTCGCCCATGATCCGGTGCGGGATGTCGAAGTAGCGGGCCAGCTCCAGGGTGCGGGAGTCGTGGGCGAACAGGTAGCCGGGGGTGCCGGCGAGCAGCGCGGTGATGGTGCCGTGGATCCGGGTGCCGAACGCGAAGTCGAAGCCGGACAGGTACTCCATCCAGGTCCACGGGTCGACGAACATCCGCACCTTGTCTTCGACGAACAGCGGATGGCTGCTGTGCACCGGCATCGCGCTGCTCTTGTTGCGGTGCTCCGCGGCGTCCCCGTACAGCAGGGTGCCCAGGGTCCGCAGGTCCTGCGGGAGGTAACGCAGGTTGGGGTAGCGCTCGTGATGGTGGGTGACGATCTTCGCCATCGGCTTGACGTACGGCGAGATGGTCAGCGCGACCCGGTCCTCCCGGCCCAGCGCCGCCCTGCCCTTCTCGATGCGGAGGCTGTCCCCGTGCAGGAACATCGACGGGCAGCCGATCTGCTCGACTGCCGAGAAGCCGAGCGTACGCAGGTAGTCCTCGGTGACCTCGCCGCGTACGCCGATGCTGTGCGAGCGGTCGAGCACCGCCCGGCAGAAGGCCTTCACCGCGTCGTCGATCGGACGCAGGTACTCCCGGTCGCCGTGCACGTTGGTCTGCGTGCCGACGCCGAGCACCACCACGGGGATCTTCAGCTTCTCGATCAACCGGGTCATCGACTGCAGCCGGTCGAGGTAGCTGCGCCGGAACGCGTTGGCCAGCGGCACCACGAAGACGTCGTACTTCTCGTTGAGCTCCCGCGGGTCGTACGAGTCGGACCGGTACTCGGTCGGGGTGATCTCCGCGGTCGAGGTGGCCAGGAGCTTGTGGGTCGCGTGGCCGAAGACCAGATTGCCGCCGTTGTCGGCGAGCCAGTTCCGCTCGAAGGTCTCCTCCGGGCTGACCACGTCGAACGGGCCCTTCCGGGCACGCAGCAGGATCCGCTGGTGCATGCGGTGTCCACCTTTCCTCCCTGGACACCGTGCGAGCGGCCGGTGGACCACCCCCGCGTGTCATGCTGGTACGCAAGAAAGAGAGATCCTAATGTATTGACGGGTAAGGCTTCGCCCCCGCGTGGCAGTTTCTGTTGGACGGCCGCCGTCCGAGTAGGGTCCTCGGGGTGACCGCCCCGGCCCACCCCGTCCGGCTGCCCTCGCTGACCGGGCTGCGCTGGATCGCCGCACTGCTGGTCTTCGGCTTCCACGTCGGCACCATGCGGATCGTCGTCGATGCCGACTACCAGGTCGTGGCGAACAGGGCCTTCGCTCTCGGCCTCTCCGGTGTGGAGGAGCCACCAGTGATCGCTTTTCTGGCCAGAACCGTCTATTGTCGACCGTCGTGGGCGGTGTCTATCGGATCGGCGGGTTCGCTACGCGGATCGGTCGTTCGGTGAGCACGGTGCGTCGCTGGGAGGCGGAAGGCCGGATTGTGGCCCGCCGTCTGCCGTCGGGGCAGCGGTACTTCGACGACTCCGATGTGCGCAGGGTGTTGCAGCCTGGCTTCGACGCCGACCGACGCAGGGTGGTGGTGTACTGCCGGGTCTCCTCGCCGGGGCAGAAGGGCGACCTGGCCTCGCAGGTGGCGGCAATGCAGCAGTTCTGTCTGGCTCGCGGCCTGGCGGTGGACGAGTGGGTCAGCGAGATCGGTGGCGGGATGAACCTGCGCCGCAAGAAGCTCCTGGCGTTGATGGACGCCATCGACCGGGGCGAGGTTGCCACGCTGGTGGTGGCCCACAAGGACCGGCTGGCCCGATTCGGCTTCGACCTGCTGGAGCACCTGGCCGCCCGCGGCGGCTGCGAGATCGTCGTGGCCAATCAGGAGGCCCTGTCCCCGCAGCGGGAGTTGGCCGAGGACCTGTTGGCCATCGTAGGTAGCTTCTCGTGTCGGCTGTACGGGCTGCGGCATTACGAGAAGGAATTCAAAGGGGCGGTCCTGACCGCGGGGGATGGCCGGTGAAGGTCACGCGTATCGCGTATTCGACCGCCCTGAATCCGGGTAAGTACGCCGTGTTGCAGGAGCAGGCTCGTCGGTTGGGTCGGGTGCGTGGTGAGGTGTGGCAGCGGTATGGGTCGATCGGCGGTGTCGGGTCCGGACTGCGGCACCGGCAGGTGCGGGACCAGTGGCTGGCCGAGGACACGCCCGTGTCGTTTGGTGTGTTGGCGAACGCGTGGAAGGAAACCGTGCGCGACGCGATGGGCGACATCACCGCGAACCGGGAGGCGGCCAAGGTGCAGGTGCGGCGGGCCATCGTCCGGCGCACCGACGATCCGGTACAGCGGAAGCGGATGTTCGACGCGCTGGAGGCCGACCGGTGGGCGGACGACCCGTTCCTGGCTCGGCAGATGCGCCGGCACTGGAAGCGGGGCCGCAACCGCACGCACGATCAGATCGTCGTACGCGCCGACAACTACAATAACGCCGTCGATGGGCGGGGCCGGTTGTGGCTGGTTGTTCCTGGTCTTGAGCCCCGCAAGATGGTCAGGATCCCGCTGTCGACGACGGTCGCGCCGACGGGAACGCTGCGGTTGATCCTGCGGGGCGGTCGGGTGGAGGTGCACTACCAGATCGACGCAGCGCACCTGCCGTCATCCCGACGGTCGTGCGGTGAGGCAACGGTCGGTGTGGACAAGGGCTACACCGAGGCCCTCACCGACTCTGACGGCGAGCCCCACGGTGAACGGCTCGGTGAGCTGCTGACCAGCGAGTCGGATCGGCTGAAGGAACGCAACCGGCGCCGGGCGAAGCTGCGCTCGATCGCCAACACCGCCGCCGCCCGCGGTAACCACGCGAAGGCGCAGCGGATCAAGGTCAACAACCTCGGCACCGCCAAACGGGACCGGCAGGCCACCCGCCACCGGGCCCGGGTGCGGACGGAAATCTTCACCGCCGTGCACGAGGTCATCGACAAGGCCGCCACCATCGTGGCCGAAGACCTCACCAAACGCTTCACCGCCCGCAAGAAGCTCGGCAAGAACATCAATCGGCGTCTCGCCGCGTGGACCAAGGGAGTCACCGCCGAGGCGCTGAAGAACGTGTCGGAGCGTAGAGGTTCTGCGCTCGTTCCCGTCAACGCCGCCTACACCTCACAAACCTGTCACCGCTGCGGACGCTTCGGCCGCCGTAGCGGGGACCGGTTTTACTGCACCGCGTGCGGGGTGGTGTGGCAGGCCGACGTGAACGCCGCGATCAACATCCTGCACCGATTAGGCGATCCCGATATCGCCCTGCACACCCCACACCAGCGGGTGAAGCAGATCCTGCAGGACCGGGCCGATCGCCACCGGACCAGACTGCCGGTCCAGGACTCCAGCCCAGCCACCACGGCCAGGCGGAGAGCGAAACATCCGAACCGCTCAACAATGAGCAACTAGTAGGAAGCAGTTCTTCTTCATCCTCAGTGCTGGTCTGGTCGTACCGCGACGGCGAGCCGCGGCGTACCTTCCTGCGCTGCCGGCTGGCCAAGATCTATCCGAACCACCTGGTGATGTTCGTGGTGGCGCTGGCCGTCGCGTTCTGGTTCGCCGACCCGATCGCCCCATGGGCCGCGCTCGGCAACCTCTTCCTGGTGCAGGCCTGGCTCCCCTTCGACGGGTACTACTACAGCGTCAACAACGTGAGCTGGTCGCTCTCCTGCGAACTGGCCTTCTATCTCTGCCTGCCGTTCGTGCTGCCCTACCTGCGCCGGGCCCGCACCGGCCTGCTGTGGGTGGCGGTGGTCGCCGCGCCGCTGCTCATCCTGGCCCTCTGGCCCCGGTCAGCTGCTGGTGCCCGAGGAGAACCGGTGGTGGTTCGCCCAGGTCTTCCCGATGGCCCGGTCGCTGGAGTTCTGGATGGGCGTCGCGGCGGCCGAGTTGCTGCGCCGGGGCCGGTGGCGCGGGCCGACCCTGCCCCTGGCCAGCCTGCTCTTCGCCGCCATCTGGGTGATCGCCGCCCAGTGGATCCGCGCGGAGTTCTGGGCGGCCCTGCTCGCGGTCGCGTACCTCCTGGTCATCACCGCGGCGGCGGACGCGGACGTGCACGGCCGGCGGACGCCGTGGCGGTCACGCCCGATGATCTGGCTCGGTGAGGTCTCGTTCGCCTTCTACCTCGTGCACGTCCTGGTGATGAAGACCGTGCTGCGGCTCACCGGCCACTGGGGGGAGGGGCTGGGCGGCTGGTGGGGGCCGCTCTTCGTGCTGGCCTTCCTGGTGGTCAACCTGCTGCTCGCCGCGGCCCTGCACCGCTGGGTGGAGACGCCGATGATGCGCCGGCTGGGACCATCGCGCGGGCCCCGCCCGCCGGCCACCCCCGCCGCGCCGGTCGCGGTCCGCGTCCCACGGCCCAGGTCGGTCGAGTACGCCGGGCAGCGCGACCCGGGCTGAGCCGGGTGGCCGCCGCGCGGCGTCCTTCCGCCGCCGGACCCGTGGCGGGAGCCCGCCGCCCGGCCGCTGTCCACCCTGGGCGGTGCCGCCTTCCCTCGGCCAGTGCGACACGCCCGGCGATGGTGCTTTCCGGCCGTTTCGGCGGTAATTTGGATCCGTGCTTCCGATCGCGCTCACCTGTCCCCTGTGGTGGGTGGCGCGTTGGACCGCCCGCATGCTGGCCAGCCTGGCCGTGGTCGCCGCCTGCTCGCTCGGCGCCGCCGCGTTGCCCCTGGGCCCGGCCGCGACGGCTCAGGCGGCTGCCCCCACGCCCGCAGTCGACACGTCGGCCCTCCGGGCCGGGCACCTGAGCGCTCCCGAGCCCGGTGCCAACCCGGCCCTCCGGGGGCTGCTCCGCTGGTCCGACCGGGCCGCCGACGCGGTCGCCGGGGCCGGGACGGGAGCGCCCGGTGCGGTGGCCGGCCGCGGCGAGCATGCGGCGCCCGGCACCGACCCGGCCGGCGCCGCCCAGCGGCAGGTCGTCCAGGGCGACCTGGACCATGCCGAGCGGGCGGTCCTCTCGGTCGGCGGGCCCGGTCGGGTCGTGGCCGCTCCGGTCGACCGGCAGCGTGTCCTGGTCGGGCTGGTCCCGGCTGCCGCCGGCCCCCGGGCCCCGCCCGCCCGCTGACGATCCCGCGGGCCGCGGCCCGCGCTTGCCTTACCGAACCTCACCCCGCACCCGCCCGACGACGGCCAGACGGCGCCCGTACCCGGTCGCGCCCCGCCCCGCGGGCCCGTGTGGGCCTCTCCGCCACGCCGTTCCCGTGAGGTACCGACCAATGCAGAAGATCGTTCTCTATCACTTCGTCGCCAAGGTTCCCGAGGCCGCCGCCATCTGGTCGGTCCTGCTCCTGCTCGCCCTGGGCGTGCTGACCGTGCTGGTCACCCGGCCGGAGCGCCCGGTGGATCCCGCCCCCGATCCGGCCGCCGAGGAGGCGGCCCGCCGCGCCGACCTGTGCCGGTACGCCGACGAGGTGGCGGTGGCCGCCGCCGGGGCCGCGCGGACCGCCCGTCGGCGCCGCGAGCAGTGGCTGACCGCCCAGGAGGCGGCCGAACGGGCCTGGGAGGCGTACGACGAGTCCGAGAAGGCCGCCCGGCGCCTCGCCGGCGCCGTCGTGCTGCCCGAGCCGCGGACCCCCCGGACGCCGGCCGAGTACGCGGCCCGGGAGCGGTGGCTGCACCACGCGGCGATGGCGGCGCACTGGCGGGGCGACCTGACCGGCCGGCAGCTCGCCGACGTCCTCGCCCACCGCAACGGGTGGAACCCGCGCCGGCACCCGGCCGAGCAGGAGTTCGTCCTGGCCCGGGCGGCACGCGACGGCCGGCGGGCCGGCTGGCGGGCCGCCACCGAGCGCGAGCAGCGGGCGTGGCGCGACGCCGAGGTGGCCGCCGAGGCGGCCCGCACCCTGGCCGCGGAGGCGTACGCCGCCGCTGAGGCGCTGCGCCCCCGCCCGGTCTCGGTACGCCGCACCGAGCCGGTGGCCCTGGCCCGCGCGGCGGTGCCGGCCGGCGCGACCGGCGTCCGCACTGCCCGCTTCCGTCCCGCGCGGGTCGGCTGAATCGTTACCAAAAATCTGGTGAGCGAGGTCACCGCAAGCGCGGAAACGGTCATCCGGGTAGGCTCGGGTGATCGACTCCCGCAATTCCGGGCCGATCATCCACCCGTTGTCCGATTCGGGCCCGGCAGTCCCGTGATAACTGCTTGTCCCATTGAGTGACGTCAGGTTGCCTGCTGTTCCGGTCGGCGTCGCAATTCCGATGTTTAAGCAGGTAGGAGCGCTTGGCAGGCGGTGAACTCACCGGTAGTGTCGGCGCGTCTGGTGCGGTTTCCGATCGCATGTGGCGACGCCGTACCGACCCGCTCAATCGTGATCAAACGAACCGGGGACCCAGTGCAACACCGGGGTGAATCCGCGAGCTGCGACCCGCGGTAGGGCCTACTTCCCGCCCGAATCCGTCAGCTAACCCGGTAGGCGGCCACGGAAGGAGTGCCCTCCTCGTGCCATCCACCCCCCGATCCTCCCCCCGCCTCCACGGAGTGGCGGTGCCCTCGCTCGCCTGACCGGCGAGCCGAGTTCCGGTAACCGCCCTCGCAGCCCGGCTCACCGGGCGCTTCCCTTCCCGCGGCCATCCCGCCTGGCAACGCGCGTGACCTCGTCCGCGCGTCGGGCCGGCGTGTGCCGCACAGCCCCTCGTGGAGGAACACGTGAAGCACCACCTGAACCGTAAGCTGCGGCGCCTCGTGACCGAGCGCCCTTACCAGATCGTCGCCGGCTCCGCCGCGGCCCTCGTGCTGGCCGGCGGCGTCAGCGTCGCGCTGACCGGCACCGGCGACGCGCCCGCCCAGCAGGAGCGCGCGTCCGCCGTCACCGAGCTGGCCCCCCGGCTCGGTGAGGTCGCCAGCCGCGGCGAGGCGCAGGCCGCCGCTCCGGCGCCGTCCCAGTCCGACTCGCCGAGCGCGTCGCCGAGCCCGTCCGCGTCGCCGTCGCCGTCGGCGAAGCCCAGCACCGCCAAGGCGAACCCGGACGTCACCCGCAAGCCGAAGCCGAAGCCGCCGTCGAGCAAGATCCTCAACTACAACTACGAGGCGCAGACCGACTACTGGAACTGCGGCCCGGCCGCCGTGCGCAACGCCCTGAGCGCGAGCGGCATCGAGACCACCCAGGACGCGATGGTCGCCCCGCTGAACGCCGGCATGAACGGCACCGACTCGGCCGAGGACACCACCCGGGGGCTGAACCAGATGGTCAAGGGCAGCCCGTACCGGACGCACGTGATCCCCGGCCAGGCCGCGACGCCGGCGCAGATGGACCAGCTCCAGGCCGACCTGGTCAAGGCGATCAGCCACCGTCGTGGCGTCGTGGTCAACATCGCCGGCTCCGCCACCGACACCGACGGCGGCTGGCACTCGTTCCCCGGCGGCCACTACATCGCGGTGGTCGGCTACAAGAACAACGGCCGGACCGCGCTGATCGCCGACTCGGCCAACCCGGCGATGCCCTCGTACTGGATCACCACCATCGACCTGGCGAACTGGGCCGCCACCCGAGGCTACTCGGCCTGATCGCACCCCTCCCCGTCGGGCACCGGCTCCTGCGAGCCGGTGCCCGACCGCGTACGCGGGGGTCTCGCGCGTCGTGCCGGTCCGGTGGCACACTGCGCCGTATGGCCGACGAGACGGGAGCCCGCCATCTGCTGCTGCTGCACGGCCTGGGTGCCACCGGTGAGGTGTGGCTGCCCTGGGCGCCGCAGCTGGAGCATCGCTGGGCGGGCCGTTGGCTCGCCCCCGACCTGGCCGGCCACGGCTGGTCGCCGCCGCTGCCGGCGTACTCCTTCGCGGCCCTGACCGAGCGGGTGGTGGCGGGGCTCGGCCCGGTGGCCGAGCGGCTCGGGCCCCGGGACCGGCTGGTGCTGCTCGGGCACTCGCTCGGCGGGGTGGTGGCGCTGGCGCTGGCCGCGCGGTCGCGGCGGCTGCCGGTCGACGCGGTGATCGGGCTCGGCATCAAGGTCACCTGGTCCCCGGCCGAGCTGGACAAGGCGCGCGAGCTGGCCCAGCGGCCGGTGACCTGGTTCGCCAGCCGGGACGAGGCGGCCCGCCGCTACCTGCGGGTGGCCGGGCTGGTGGGGCTCTTCGCCCCCGACCACCCGGTGGTGGACGCCGGGCTGCGGTGCGAGGACGGCCGCTGGCGGCTGGCCATGGATCCGGCCGCGTTCGCGGTCGGCGCGCCGGACCTGCCGGCCCTGCTGGCCGACACCGACGCCTCGGTCGTGCTGGCCCGGGGCGAGCACGACCCGATGGTCACCGACGCCCAGCTCAAGGAGCTGGGCGTGCCCGTCGTCACCCTTCCCGGCCTGGGGCACAGCGCCCACGTCGAGGATCCCACCGCCGTCCTCGACCTGCTCGCGCCGTTCGCCGCGCCCGGCCGGCCGTGACGCCGTCGCCCGTCAGGCGCTGGGGGAGAGCGGCGAGCCGTCGGGGGCGACGATGTCGGTGGCGCGCGGGCCCGGCGGGTCCCAGCCCGGGTCGAGCTCGCGGCGGGCGGCGTCGAGGAACGCCTCGGTGTACGACTCGGTGGGGAAGTCGCCCAGGTAGCGGGTGCGGGTGGCCCAGCGAACCGCCGCCTTCGGGTCGGTGTCGAGCAGCTCGGTCAGCACCTCGTCCACGTTGGACATGTCCCGGTGCAGCACGTAACCCGAGCCGGCGAGGGGGAACCGTGCGACGAAGTGCTCACCGTCGGCGCCCATGTCGGTGACCGCGTACGGCTTGCCGGAATAGAGCCAGTCGGAGACCACCCCGGAGACGTCCGAGATCAGCGCGTCGGAGCGGTTGACGCAGTCTGTCAGGGTCAGCTCGCGGGTGGCCGCCGCCCCCCACAGGTGCGCCCGGCCGGTCTTCGCCTGGTCCGCGGCCAGCAGCTCGGCCAGCCGGGCCAGCTGCCGCGCCGAGGCCGGGTTCTGCGTGGTGTACGGGTGGTGCCGCAGGATGATCGTGGCCCCCCGGTCCAGCAGCCGGCGGATCACCGTCTCGGCGACCGGCAGCGAGCAGTAGTTCGCGTCGGCGTGGTGCCCCGTCCAGGTGGGCGTGTAGAGCACGGTCGGCTGCGCCAGGCCGCGGGCCGGCTCCCGGCGTACCTCGATCGCCTCCACCTGGGGCCGGCCGACCACGACGAACTTCTCGGCGGGGATCGTCACGCCGGCCCGGGCGTACCGGTCGATCGCGGCCTGCCCGGCCACGAAGATCCGGTCGAAGATCGCCGAGACCGGATTGGCGCTGGGCGCCTTGTCGCTGTCGCCGTGATGCAGCTGCACGTGCGTGAGCTGCGAGAGGCGCAGGCAGTGGCTGTTCTTCGCGCCGTGGTTGACGTAGAAGGCCACCCGCAGGCTCGGCACCAGGGCCTCGTCCATGGCCTTGAGCGTCGGGCAGCAGACCACCGGCGCGCGGGTCGCGGCGGCGATGGCGGGCAGGAACTCCGGCTCCCGCACCAGGACCAGGAACGGCCGGCCGATCCGCTCCAGGTACGGCAGCCACATGGTGACCTGGTACGCCGAGCCGGGCGGGGCGGAGAAGTAAAGCACGAACTCAGGCTGGTGCCGGCGCAGCGCGCGGCCCACCGGCCCGCCCCCGGCCGACGGTCGGAACCGGCGCCGGGCCAGGTCGAGCCCGAGCGCGCCGCAGCCCGCGCCGACCAGCAGGGCGGCGGCCAGCGCCACCCAGGCGGGCAGGGCGAGGCCGGCGGCCACCGCCACCAGGGTGAGCAGCACCAGCAGCACGTCGCCGAGCCGGTCGGCGACCAGCGGGGTCCAGGAGCGGACCGGAAGGTTGGCCGTGCGGATCTCCAGGGCGCCGGCGTCGCGCAGCGGCCCCACCAGCAGTACCAGGCCGAGCAGCACCAGCGCGGTGGCGGCCAGTGCCGGGTCGAAGCCGTCGTCGAGCCGGCGGGCGTACCCGACCAGGATTCCGGCAGCGACGAGCACCGACTCGGCGACGCCGTCGGCGCTCGGCCGGACCCGCCGTTCCCATCCGGCGGTGACCAGGGCGGTGACCGCGACCGCCAACCCCCAGTCGGTCGCCCCGGTGAGCGCCGCCACGAGGAAGGCCAGCACCGCCAGCCCGGTGGTCAGCGCCCGGGCGAGCGCCTTCCGGACCAGGTCACCGCGCATCTGGATCGTCCCGTCCCGCTGCCTGACCCGGTCAGGCGCCGACGCCCGTGGGCACTTGCTCAGGCGATTGCGCGCCGGGCTGCGTGCCCACCGTGGCGGCCAGCTCGCCGGGGGCGCGGCGGACGTCGATGACCTGACCGGTCAGGTCGGAGACGAGCACGTCCAGGGAGGCCTGCGCGACGGCCTCGGCGGAGAGCAGGGTGTGCTCCGGCTCCTCGCCGAATGCCTTGGTGCGCATCGGGGTGGCGGTGCGCTCCGGGTTGACGCAGTTGACCCGTACGGCGAACTCGGCCCACTCGTCGGCGAGCGCCTGGGTCAGGTTGACCAGCGCGGCCTTGGTGGCCGAGTAGAGCGCGTACCGGGCCCGGCCCCGGGTGTACGAGCTGGACGTGTAGAGCAGCAGCTGGCCCTTGGTCTGCTGGAGGTACGGCAGTGACTGCCGGGCGACGGTGACCGGGCCGACGAAGTTGACGTGCAGGAGCCGGTCCATCGTCTCCGCGTCCATCTCCGTGAGGGCACCCCGCTCCAGGACGCCGGCGGTGACCACCACGTGGTCGATGCGGCCGGTGGCCTCGAAGGCGGTCTTCAGCGCGGCGGCCACGTCTTCGGGCCGCTCGACGTGGGTGCCGGTGGTGGAGCGGCTGAACGGGAACACCTGGGCGCCGTAGCCGCGGGCCAGCTCGGTCAGGTCGTGTCCGATGCCGTAGCTGCCGCCGAAGACCACGATGGTCCGCCCGGTCAGCTCCTCCAGGTAGCTGCGGTGGTCGCTCACCCTGGGCGCCTGGGCGGCGGCGAGCTGGAAGAGCTTGTCCGCCAGGTGCACGTCGACCGGGTGGGTGACCTTGATGTTCTCGTCCGAGCCGTCGATCACCTTGATCGGCGTGCCGGGCAGGTAGCGCAGCACCACTCCGCAGTCGTCGGTGGCGGCGAAGTCGGGGTCGCCCTCGGCCCGCCGGTAGGCCTCACGGATGGCGCCGGACCGGAACGCCTGCGGGGTCTGGCCGCGGCGCAGCGTGGCGCGGACCGGGATGTCGGTGATGCAGTCGTTCTCGTCGACCTGGACGATCGTGTCGGCCGACGGGATCGCCACGTCGACGGCCGCGTACGTCCACAGCGCGTTCACGCACTCGCGTACGATCCGGGCGCTGACCAGCGGACGGACCGCGTCGTGGAAGAGGACGTTGACGTCGCCCTCGCCGATCGCATCGAGCGCGATGCGGGTGGTGGCGTTGCGGGTGTCCCCGCCCTCGATGACCTTGCTGACCTTGCTGAAGCCGGCCTTGTCGACGATCTGCTGGGCCTCGGCCACGTGGCCGGACGCCATCAGCACGAGGATCTCGTCGATCTCGGGGGCGGCCTCGAATACGGCCAGGGTGTGTTCGATGATCGGCTTACCGGCGATCTTCAGCAACTGCTTGGGGATGCCCAGCCCCAGCCGGGTCCCGGTGCCGCCGGCCAGCACCACTGCCACCGTCCGCGAGGGTCGCCACGGTGTCCCCGCGGCGACGGCGTCCGGGCTGGTGGTGTGGTCCTGCGTCATTGCCGATCCTCACTCTCAACGATCCAACGATTGGGCGCCGGCAATCGGGCCGACCGGATGAACCCTAACGTGTCTGTTCGGATGATCCGCGCCGGTGGCCGGATGGTTGTAGGTCCGCAGGTCACCGGGTGGGTACTCCGACGTTACCTGCCGTTCGAGAACTCCTCGTAGGCCCGGATGACCTCGTCGGTGGGACCGTCCATGCGTAGTTCGCCCGATTCCAGCCAAATTGTCCGCTCGCAGGTGTCCCGGATCGACGAGAGCTGGTGGCTGACCAGGAACACCGTGCCAGCGCTCTCCCGTAGCTCCCGGACCCGCTGCTCGCTGCGCTTGCGGAACCCCTTGTCACCAGTGGCGAGCGCCTCGTCGACCAGCAGCACGTCGTGCTTCTTCGCGGCGGCGATGGAGAAGCGCAGCCGGGCGGCCATGCCGGAGGAGTAGGTGCGCATCGGCAACGAGGCGAAGTCGCCGCGCTGGTTGATGCCGGAGAACTCGATG
Organism: Micromonospora sp. SL1-18; assembly: GCF_047921505.1. Lineage (NCBI taxonomy): Bacteria > Bacillati > Actinomycetota > Actinomycetes > Micromonosporales > Micromonosporaceae > Micromonospora > Micromonospora sp. SL1-18. The sequence continues at coordinate 134,342 of NZ_JBLROA010000003.1, forward strand.
ATCTCGGGAGTGAGCCGGGCGACCTCCTCGGGCGGCATGCCCATGGCCAGGCAGCCGAGGGTGACGTTCCGCTCGCCGGAGAGGTCGTTGAGCAGCGCGGCGTTGACGCCGAGCAGGGACGGCTGCCCCTGGGTGTAGATCGCGCCGCGGTCGACCGGGAGCAGCCCGGCGATGGCCCGCAGCAGGGTGGACTTGCCGGACCCGTTGCTGCCGATCAGGCCGATCGCCTCGCCCCGGTACGCGGTGAAGCTGACCCCCTTGACCGCGTGCACCTCGCGCACGTTCGGGGCCTGGGTGCGCTTGACCAGCCGGCGCAGCGCGGCGACCGGGGTGGTGCCGCCCCCGGCGCCCTTGTGCACCCGGTAGACGATGTGCGCCTCGTCCACCACCACGGTGGGGATCCGCGCCTGGAGCGTGGGCAGGGCCAGGGTGACCTCGTCCGTCCCGTTGAGGTGCTCAACCACGACCGTACTCCTGTTCGCCGCGCCAGAAGTAGATGAATCCGCCGATGCCGGCCACCACGGCCCAGCCGGCCGCCACCAGCCACAGCTGGGTCAGTGACTCGTTGAGCGTCGGCGCCTGTTCGAGCAGGGCGTACCGGGCCAGCTCGATGTAGACCAGCATCGGGTTGAACTCGATCAGCGTGGCGGCCCACTCCGGAAGCCGGTCGAACAGCCGCACGCTGTAGAGCACGCCGGAGCCGTACATCCAGGTGCGCATGATGAAGGGCATGACCTGCTTGAGGTCGCTGGCCTTGGCGCCCATCCGGGCGACGATCAGCACCACGCCGGCGTTGAAGATCGCCTGCAGCGCCAGCGCCGGCGGCAGCAGCAGCCACGCCAGGGTGAGCGGCTCGCCGGTGACCAGCACGATGCCGATCAGCACGATCATCGAGGCCAGCAGCTGCTGGAACTGGGTGAGTGTGGCGGCCAGCGGCAGGCTGGCCCGGGGGAAGTGCAGGGCCCGGATCAGCCCGAGGTTGCCGCTGATCGTCTGCGTCCCGGCCAGGATCGCGCTCTGCGTGAAGTTGAAGATGAACAGGCCGGTGGTGAGGTACGCGATGAAGTTCGGGGTGCGATTCTGTTCGAGCACCACGCCGAAGATCAGGTAGTAGACCGCGGCATTGGTCAGCGGGGTCAGCACCTGCCAGATCTGACCCAGCTTGGCGTTACTGTACGAGGCGACGAGCTTGGCGTTGGCGTACGCGGCAATGAAGTACCGGTAGGCCCAGAGTCGGCGGCTGTACTCGACCAGCGACGGCCGCTCATCGGCGACCCGTAGGCCGTGTCGAGCGGCCAGTTGCGCCTGGGTCAGGCCCGCGTCGGGGCCGGCCAGGGCGGTGTTGGCCATGAGCTGGGCGCTCCGATCTTTCGTACCAACGGGATGGGGTGACGATGAGCTGGCCCGGTGCGCCCGCGCATGCCGGAGCGGGCTCGTCGCGGGGTGGACGGTAGTCCAAAATACGTCGGGACGCAACCGTATCGTCGTTGCGATACATTGTCCCACGTGACAGCCGAAGAGAGTCTGACGTGACCACCGGGAAAAGACGCGCACCCGCCGGTGCGGCGGTGCTGCGGGGCGAGATCACCACGGCCATCCGGAAGGCCCTGATCCAGGAGCTCGCCGCCGTGGGCTACGGTCGGCTCTCCATCGAGGCGGTCGCCCGCCGGGCCGGGGTGAGCAAGACCGCGGTCTACCGACGCTGGAGCTCGAAGCTGGAGCTGGTGCTGGAGACGGTCGTCGCGGCCGCGGGCAGCAAGCTGCCGGCGCTGGACACCGGCAGCCTACGCGGCGACCTCAGCCTGCTGTTCCAGGTCGTCACGCACGCCCTGCGCCACCCGCTGGCCTCGCAGATCATCCCCGACCTGCTCGCCGAGGCGGCCCGGAACCCGATCCTGGACCAGGCGCTGCAGCAGGTGCTGCGCAGCAAGCAGCAGGAGATCGGCGGCCGGCTGGTCGAACGGGCGGTACGGCGCGGCGAACTACCGGCCGGGCTGGACCTTGACGGGGCGATCGACCTGATCGTGGGGCCGCTCTACTGGCGGCTCGCCATCGCCCGGGCGACCCCGACCGACGCGTACCTGGAGGCGCTGGTCGAGGCGGTGGCCACCGGGCTGGCCGCGGCCCCGGCCGTGCCCCGCCAGCGCGAGGCCGTGCTGCCCGGCCCGGCGGTCTGACCGAGCGGTCGTCCGCGCCGGGCCGGTGGTTCAGCCGACCTGCCCCACCGGGAGCCGGGACACGATGTGCCGGGCGATCTCGAGGGAGCTGGTGGCCGCGGGGGAGGGCGCGTTGAGCACGTGCACCTGCCGGTCGGCCTCGACGATCAGGAAGTCGTCGACCAGGCCGCCGTCGGGCAGGATCGCCTGCGCCCGGACGCCCGCGCCGGCCGGGACGATGTCCGCCGGGGTGAGCTCCGGCACCAGCCGGGCCAGGCTGTCCGCGAAGCGCTTCTTCGACAGCGAGCGGGCCACCTCGGTCAGCCCGTACCGGTAGTGCTTGCGGCCCAGCGCCCAGAGGCCGCGATAGGTCAGCTCGTCCCAGACGTCCCGCAGGCTGATCCGGCCCCACGAGTACCCCTCGCGGGCGGTGGCCAGGACCGCGTTCGGGCCGGCGTGCACACTGCCGTCGATCATGCGGGTGAGGTGCACCCCGAGGAACGGGAACTGCGGGTCCGGCACCGGGTAGATCAGCCCACGCACCAGGTCCCGGCGCTGCGGGGCGAGTTCGTAGTACTCGCCCCGGAACGGGATGATTCGGATGGGTGTGGACGCTCCGGACAGGCGGGCGATCCGGTCCGCGTGCAGGCCGGCGCAGTTGATCAGCACGTCCCCGGTCACCTCGCCCCGGCTGGTGGCGACGACCACCTCTCCACCGCGGTTGGCGACCCCGGTCACCTCGGTGCCGGTACGCAGGTCCGCGCCGCCCGCGGCCAGCAGCTCGGCCAGCTTCCGGCAGACCGCGCCGTAGTCGACGATGCCGGTCGAGGCGACGTGCATCGCGGCCACGGCCGACACGTGCGGCTCGTACTCGCGGGCCTCGTCGGCGCCGATCAGCTTCACCGGCAGCCCGTTGGCGAGAGACCGCTGGTGCAGGGCGTGCAGGCGGGGCAGCTCGGCCTCGTCGGTCGCGACGATGAGCTTGCCGCAGATGTCGTACGACAAGCCGTGCTCCGCGCAGAACTCGACCATCGAGGCGCTGCCGGCCTTGCAGAGGGTGGCCTTCAGGCTGCCCGGCTTGTAGTAGACCCCGGCGTGGATCACCCCGGAGTTGTGCCCGGTCTGGTGCGCGCCCCAGCCGGACTCCTTCTCCAGCACGGTGATCGTGTCCCCGGGCCGGTCGCTCATCAGCCGGTGCGCCACGGCGAGCCCGACGATGCCGCCACCAACGACCACGAATCTTGTCATCACCATCTCCCCGGGCCGACGCCGCGACCGATCGTAACGAAGGCGACCGTGCGTCCGGCTCGCGCCCGACCCCGGGAGGTGGCCTAGACTTCTCCGGGTCCTCGGTCAAGGGAGTCTCATGTCAGACGTCATCGCGCTCGGTCAGCCCACGGTCGGTGAGGCGGAACTCGTCGCCATCGCGGAGGTCTTCAAGTCCGGCTGGCTCGCTGGGGCCGGGCCGACCTGCCGCCGCTTCGAGGAGCGCTTCGCGGCCGCCTCGGGCACCGCCCACGCGCTCGCCACCAACAACTGCGGGTCGGCGCTGCACCTGGCCCTGCTCACGCTCGGCGCCGGAGCCGGTGACGAGGTCATCGTCGGCGACTACACCTTCCCGGCCACCGGTCACTCGGTGATGTGGGCGGGGGCGAAGCCCGTCTTCGCCGACGTGCGTCCGGACATCTGGACCATCGACCCCGCAGCCGTCGAGGCGGCGATCACCCCGCGTACCGCGGGCATCATCGCCGTCGACGTGGCCGGCCAGCCGGCCGACTACGACGAGCTGCGCGCCATCGCCGACAAGCACGGCCTCTTCCTCATCGAGGACGCCGCCTGCGCGGCCGGGGCCACCTACAAGGGCCGGCCGGCCGGCAGCCTCGCCGACATCGCCGCCTTCAGCTTCCACGGCCGCAAGGGCATCACCGCGGGTGAGGGGGGCGCGCTCACCTCCGACCGCGAGGACCTGATCGCCCACGCCCGCAAGCTGCACACGTACGGCATCGAGGGTGCGCTGACCCGGGCCGCCTCCACGGACCTGCCCATCCCGACCTTCGACGAGCTGGGCTACAACTACCGGCTCTCCGACGTCGCCGCGGCGATCATGCTCGCCCAGCTCGACCGGCTGCCCGATCTGATCGCCACCAAGCGCCGGATCGCCGCCCGCTACGCCGAGCTGCTCAAGGACCTGGACCTGGTTACCGTCCCGGCCGAGCTGCCTGACCGGGAGCACCCGTGGCAGGCGTACATCCTGACGCTGGACCCGAAGGTCGACCGCGGCGCGGTGGCGATGGCGCTGCGGGAGCGCGGCGTGCAGTGCAACTTCGGCACGTACGCCTCGCACGTGCAGCCGCTCTACGGCGAGCCGGCCCAGCCGTGCCCGGTCTCCGCCGACCTATTCGCCCGGCACCTCGCCATCCCGATGCACGCCAACCTGACCGACGACCAGGTCGACCGAGTCGCCGCCACGGTCCGCGAGGTCGTCACCACCGTCGCCGCCGGACGCTGAACCAGTCTCAGAAGGGAACTGTTCCAATGACCAAGAAGGTGCTCATCACCGGCGGTGCCGGTTTCATCGGTCTGCACGTCATCCCACTGTTGCTGGAGAAGGGCTACCACGTCCGGATCCTCGACAACATGCAGCGCGGTGACCGGGCCCGGGTCAACGAGCTGATCCAGACCGGCAAGGTCGAGCTGGTCGAGCAGGACGTCCGGTACGGCGGCGCGGTGCACAACGCCATGAAGGGCTGCACCCACGTCATCCACTTCGCCACGGTCTCCATCAACAAGAGCCAGGCCGACCCGTACGAGTCGATCGACATCAACATGGTCGGCAACAACAACGTGTTCGCGGCCGCCGCCGACCACGGCGTCGAGCGGATCGTCTTCGCCTCGTCGGCTTCCGTGTACGGCGACCCGAAGAAGCTGCCGATGCACGAGGACGACGAGCTGAACCCGCTCACCCCGTACTGCATCTCCAAGCGGGCGGGCGAGGACCTGCTCGGCTTCTACCAGCGCAGCAAGGGCCTGTCCTGGATCGCGCTGCGCTTCTTCAACGTCTACGGCCCGGGCCAGAAGATCGAGGCGTACTACACCAGCGTCATCAACACCTTCATCCAGCGGCTGCGGGCCGGCCAGGCGCCGATCATCGACGGCAAGGGTGAGCAGTCCATGGACTTCATCCACGTCACCGACCTGGCTCGTGGCGTGGTCGCGGCGCTGGAGTGCGAGCAGGACAACATGCCGATCAACATCGGTACCGGGGTGGACACCTCGATCGCCCAGCTGACCAAGATCCTCATCCAGGCGGTCGGCACCGACGTGGAGCCCATCTTCAACCCGCGCGACGTGCTGGTCAGCCGCCGCGCGGCCGACATCACCCGGGCCCGCGAGGTCCTCGGCTGGGAGCCGGGAGTGACGGTCGAGCAGGGCATGTCCGAGCTGGTGAAGAACTCGGCGAGCTGATCCCGTGCCCGCCGCCGAACTGCCGCCGAATCCGTACAACGCCCATGCTTGGATCGCCGGCGATCCCGTCATCGGTCCGGGCACCTGGATCGGCGCGTTCACGGTGATCGACGGCTCCGGTGGGCTGACCATCGGAGCCGGCTGTGACATCTCCAGCGGCGTCCAGATCTACACCCACTCCAGCGCGAAGCGCTGCGTGTCCGGACGCAGGTACAACACCGTCGACCGGGCGCCGGTCCGGATCGGCGATCACGTCTTCATCGGGGCCAACGCCACCGTGATGATGGGCGTGACGATCGGGGACTCGGCGGTGGTGGCGGCCGGTGCGGTGGTGACCCGCGACGTGCCCGAACGGACGGTCGTCGCCGGCGTGCCGGCCCGTCCGGTGGCCCAGGTCAGCTTTGACGGCGACGGTGTGCCGGAGTTCGGGTACCTGCGTGACGAGGCGGCGTCCACCGCCGACTGAGCCGAGACGCAGAAACGACGAGGGCCCGGTGAGCGTGCTCACCGGGCCCTCGTCGTGCTGGTGCGCCTACCGGATGACGATGGACAGCGGGGGCACCCGTCTCAGAGCACCAGACCCCCGTCGACTCCGAGCACCTGACCGGTGACGAACGCCGCATCATCGCTGAGCAGGAAACGGATCACGCGGGCGACGTCCTCGGGCCGGCCGAGGCGGCGTAGCGAGGTCTCCGCGACCCGCCGCTCGATCACGTCGGTCGGCAGGTCCTTGATCAGGTCTGTCTCGATGAGGCCGGGAGCGACCGCGTTCACCCGGATGCCCCGCGGCCCGAGCTCCTTGGCCGCCGAGCGGGCCACCGACGCGACCGCCGCCTTGGACGCCGCGTACGCGGTCTGCCCGGCACTGCCCCGCTCGCCGACGATCGATGCGAGCAGGACGATGGCGCCCGACTTCTTACGCGTCATCACCCGCGCCGCAGCCTGCACGGTGGCGATGGTGCCGGCGACGTTGGTGCCCAGCATGCGCTCCACGTGGTCCGCTCGGATCATTCCAACGAGCCCGCTCTCCAGCACGCCCGCGTTGGCCACCAGGGCATCGATCCGCCCGTGCTCGGCCGCGATCTCCTTGAAGACCGCGGTCACCGCGGCGTCGTCGGTGACATCGAGCTGGTGGCCGCGGACGTCCCCACCGATCTCCTTGGCCACACGCTCGGCCCGCTCGCCGTCCCGCCCGGTGATGACGACCGTCGCTCCTGCCTCGGTGAGCGCCTCGGCGGTAGCCCGGCCGATGCCGCGGGTGGCGCCGGTCACCACGATGATCCGGCCGGCCATCGTCCCGGCCCGCGCCGCGTCAGTCATGGACACCCATGCCGGACAGCATGTCCAGCGCGACCTTGAAGCTGCTCATGTCGATGACCTGTTCGGTGTCGAGCTGGACGCCGAACTCGTCCTCGATCGCCCCGACCAGCGTCATGTGGCCCAGCGAGTCCCACTGCTCGATGTCGCGGTACTGGAGCTTCTCGACGTCCACGTCGTCGCCAAGCTCCAACGTGTCGACGAAGACGGCACGGAGCCGGTCCGACAGCGCCATGATTACTCCTTCTCAGCAGAGATGATCTTGACCCAGGCGGTGAGCTGCTCCGCCACCTCGGCCGGCAGGCCGGCCGGCAGGTCCGCCCGGCCCTTGAGGTACGACTCGAACTCGTCGATCACGGCGTCGTCGCAGCCCCGCCGGGACAGTCCCACCCGGTTCACGCCACTGGCGCGCGCCGGGTTGCCGACGGTGATGGTAAACGGCTCGACGGGACGGCGTACCGCCGAAGCCATGCCGACCATGGCGCCCGGCCCGATCTGGCCGCGCTGGTGCACCACCGTGCCGAGGCCGATGTTCGCCCATGACCAGACGTGGGTGTGGCCGCCCAGCGCCACGTTGCCGGTGAGCGTGACGGAGTCGTCCAGCACACAGTCGTGCCCGACGTGGCTGCGGGCGAGCAGGTAGCAGTCGTCGCCGACCCGGGTGGTTTCCTGGGTGCCCTGCTGGACGGTGACGAACTCACGGAAGGTGTTGTTGTCGCCGATCACCACCCCGGCGCCGGCGATCTCGCCGTCCCACCCCACCGGGTGGGGGCCGCCCCGGTACTCGGCGGGGGTGCCGATCACCACGTGCGGGCCGATCCAGTTGCCGTTTCCGATCCGGCAGGGGCCGACGATCACGCTGTACGGGCCCACGATGTTGTCGTCGCCGAGTTCCACATCAGCGCCGACCACGGCGGTGGGGTGGATTCTGTTAGCCATACCTGTCCGCTCTGCGCCTGGGGCCGGGCGGGTCCGCGCCGCGCACGACCGGCCTGGGTGTCGGTCGGCCAGCCTACCCGAACGGCGTGCGGAGACCCGGTCCGGGACCGTCCCGCCGCGGCGTTCACCCGCCGTCCGCCGCGTGGTCGTCATCCGGTTTTCCGGGCGTCACGCGGGCGCCTTTTCCGGGCGTCACGCGGGCGCCCGCCGCGTCGATATGGCCAGTCGGTCCACGGCGGCCGGCGATGGTTTGGGGTACCGTGTCGCGTGCCTCGGAGTCTCTCCGACCGATGTCTACAATTGCCCAGGCCGGACCCCCGGGAACGTTGCCCCCGACGTGACAGGAGCCACCACCGTGCGGATTGTTGTTGTCAACAACTTCTTCCCACCGCGGCCCGGCGGAAGTTCCCACCTGGCCGCCGCCCTGGCGGCCCGCTACGCGGCGGCTGGTCACGAGGTCCTGGTGCTGACGGCAGCCTACCGTGACGCCCCGGCGACGGAGGAGCGGGACGGATACCGCGTGGTCCGGCTGCCCGCCATGCCGATGCCGCAGCTCGGTCTGGCGATCGACTTCGACATGGCCTTCGCCCTCGCTCGGCCCGGCAACCTGCGCCGGGTGACCCGGCTGCTCGACGAGTTCAAGCCGGACGTGATCCACCAGCACGGCCAGTTCTTCGACCTCACCTGGCTCTCCGGCTGGTACGCCCGGCGGCGCAAGGTTCCGGTGCTGCTCTCGGTGCACACCCGCCTGGAGAGCCCCGACCCGAAGTACATGGCGCTGTTCAAGGGGCTGGACCGGTTCCTGGTCAAGCCGATCTTGCGCCGGTTCCGCCCGCGCTACGTGATCATGGATGAGCTGTGCGGGGCGTACGTCGAGCAGCGGTACAAGGGCACCAAGGACGAGTTCGAGTACATCCCGGTGGCGGTCGAGCCGAGCCGGTTCGAGGCGGCTCCGACCGTGGACGTCCGCGCCAAGTACGACGTCGGCGACAGTCCACTGATCGTCTCGCTCGGGCACGTGATCCAGCTCCGCGACCGCCTCGCCCTGATCGAGGCGCTGCCGGCGATCCTGGAAAAGCACCCGCAGACCAAGGTGATGATCGTGGGTCGCGTCTACTACGACGCCTACCAGAAGCGGGCCGAGCAGCTCGGGGTAACCCACGCCGTGATCACCACCGGGGCCGTCCCGCCCACCGACGTGCCCGCCTACTTCGCCGCCGCCGACATTGTCGGCCACGACCTCCAGGGCGGCGGCTTCGGCACCGCCAGCCTCGAGGCGATGGCCGCCGGCCGGGCTACGATCGGTACGATCACCGAGACCAACTTCCCGGCGGTGAAGCTGAGCAACTGGGAGAACTTCGTCCTGGCTCGGCCCAACGACGCGGCCGATCTCGCCGAGGCGGTGATCCGGTTGCTGGACGACCCGCAGGAGCGGGAGTGGATCGCCAAGGCGCAGCGTGAGCTTGTGCACGCCAACTTCACCCTCGATGTCGTGGCGCGTCGGCACCTGGAAGTGTTCGAGCGGATGACGTCCGGGTGACGATTTTTCTGCCGGCATTCGGGCCGTTCCGGAGGAAGTAACCCATGAACCTGGTGGCTCCGTCCACCCGACTGATCGACTCGGCCACCGGGGCGGTGCTCGGCGGCGACGAGCTCGCCGACCGGCTCGGCCGGGTCGCCGTGGCCCTCGGCAACCTGCCGGCCGGCGTGCTCTTCGCCCGCAGCGGGCTCACGGTTGACGCGGTGCTCCGCTACGCCGGCGCGGTCGAGGCGGGACGTCCCGTCGCGCTGCTCGACCCGGCGCTCGACCCGGCGGTGCTGGCCGACTTCGTCCGACGGTTCGAGCCCGCAGCGGTGCTCGGGCTGGCCGAGGGCGGTGCCGGTGCCACCCCTGGCGACCTGCCGAAGGGCTACCGCCGCGTCGAGGACGAGGCGCTGGGGCCGGTTTGGGTGCGCGAAACGGCCCCGGCCGATCAGCCGCACCCCGATCTGGCCGTGCTGCTGGCCACCTCCGGTTCGACCGGCGACCCGAAGTTTGTCCGGCTGTCCCGCGAGGCGGTGCTCGCCAACGCCACCGCGATCGCCGAGGCGCTCTCCATCGGCCCGGACGAGGTCGCCCCGACCAGCCTTCCGCTCTACTACAGCTTCGGCATGTCGGTACTCAACAGCCACCTCGCCGCCGGGGCGGCGATCCTCGTGGTCGACGGCGGTGTGCTGGCCCGGGAGTTCTGGCAGGCGGTCCAGGAGCACGGCGCGACCTCGCTGGCCGGGGTGCCATACAACTACGAGATGCTGCACCGCATCCGGTGGAGCCCGGCAAAGTACCCCTCGCTGCGGACGCTGACCCAGGCAGGCGGCAAGCTCCGGGACGAGGTGATCCTCGCCTTCCATGAGAAGATCAGTACGGCCGGCGGCCGGTTCCACGTGATGTGGGGCTGCACGGAGGCGGGGCCGCGGATGAGCACCCTGCCGGCGGACGCGTTGCCGGACCGGGTCGGCTCGGTCGGGCCCGCCTTGGCCGGCGGTTCCTTCAACGTGCTGGACGCGGACGGCGCGGAGACCAGCGAGCCCGGCGTGGTCGGCGAGGTCGTCTACCGGGGGCCGAACGTGATGATGGGCTACGCGGAGGGCTCGGCCGATCTCAGCCGCGGCGACGAGCAGGGCGGCGTGCTCCGCACCGGTGATCTCGGCCACCTGGACGAGGACGGCTTCGTCTGGCTGCGGGGTCGGCTCAAGCGGTTCGGCAAGATCTTCGGCATCCGGGTCAACCTGCACGATATCGAGGAAATGGTCCGTGACCAGGGCCCAGTTGTGGCGGTGTCCGGTCCGGACAAGATCGTCCTCTTCCTGGAGGGCATCGAGCCGGACGAGTGCCGTGCGGTGGCCGGCCGGCTGGCCGAACGGCTCAAGCTGCACCGGTCAGGTTTCGACGTCCGCAGCATCGAGCGGTTGCCGCAGCTGCCCAACGGCAAGATCGACTACCGCTCCCTGGAGGCGCAGGTATGACGCTCTTCACCCTCGACCAGCCGGCCCGTGAAGCGCGGTTGTTGCCCGAGCTGGTGGAGCTGACCGAGCACCACCGGGCGAACAGCCCGGAGTACGCCCGGCTGCTCGCCTCGCTGGGCCACCACCCCGGCCGTCGCTACGAACGCCTCGCCGACCTGCCCTGGTTGCCGGTGCGGTTGTTCAAGCACCACGTGCTCAAGAGCATCCCGGACGACGAGGTGTTCAAGGTGCTCACCTCGTCCGGCACCACCGGCGACGTCAGCCGCATCTACCTGGACAAGGACGCGGCGTCGGTGCAGCAGAGGATGCTGTCGGCGACCATGCGTACCGTCATCGGGTCGCAGCGACTGCCGATGCTGCTGGTCGACACCCGCGCCCTGTTCAAGAATCGGAAGTCGTTCTCGGCCCGGGGCGCGGGCGTGCTGGGCATGATGAACTTCGGTCGGGACCACACCTTCGTCCTCGACGAGCACGACCAGCCGGATCTCGACGCGGTGCGCGCCTTCCTCGACCGGTACGGTGACCAGCCGTTCCTGATCTTCGGTTTCACCTTCATGACCTGGCTCTATCTCTACGAGCTGGCCCGGGACCACAAGCTCGACCTGAGCAACGGGATCCTCATCCACAGCGGAGGGTGGAAGAAACTGGTCGACCGCGCCGTCGACAATGCCGAGTTCCGCCGCCGATTCACCGAGGACACCGGCCTGAGCCGGATCCACAACTTCTACGGGATGGTCGAGCAGATCGGGCTGACCTTCCTGGAGGGCCCGGACGGCGGCGGTCTCTACTGCCCCGACTTCTCCGACGTCATCGTCCGTGACCCGCGCACCTGGGAGGAGGTGCCGGTGGGCACCCCGGGTGTGGTGCAGGTGATCAGCACGCTGCCCCGCTCATACCCCGGGCACCTGCTGCTGACCGAGGACCGCGGGGTGGTGCACGGCGTCGACGACGGCGCCTGGCCCGGCAAGCGTTTCTCCATTCTCGGCCGCCTGCCCCGCGCGGAGGCACGCGGATGCAGCGACACGTTCACGGAGGCGGCGGCGTGAGCAAGGTGATTGAACGGTTCCCGGCCGGCGGCGCGGTCGCCGTCGACGACCTGCTCGTCGCCATGCGGGAGGTCCCGGCGGGTGGTCCGCTCCGGATCGGCGACGAGCGGATCGTGGAGTTCCTGGTGTCGTTTGCGCGCAGGCTGCTCCGCCCGGCGGTCGCCCGGCGGCACCCGGAGCTAGCCTCGCTCGGATTCTTCCTGCGGCGCGGTGAGATCGCCAAGGCGCTGGAGCGGGTGGCCGAAACTCCCGGGCAGCTCCGCTTCCCGCGGGGCCTGGTCTTCCACGTGCCCCCGGCGAACGTCGACACGATTTTCGTGTACTCGTGGGCGCTGTCCGCACTCGGCGGCAACGCCAACGTGGTCCGGATCTCCTCGCGCTCGGCGGGGGCGGCCGACGCGGTACTGGACGCGCTCAACGACACCCTCGCCGAGGCCGACGAGGCGGTCCGGCAGACCCAGCGGATGGTGACCTACGGCCGCGACGACACCGTGACCGCCGCGCTGTCGGCCGCCGCCGACCTGCGGGTGATCTGGGGCGGGGACCGGTCGGTGACCGACATCCGTCGGCACCCGCTCGCCCCGCACGCCCGGGACCTCACCTTCCCCGACCGTTCCTCGTTCACCGTGATCAGCGCGTCCGGCTGGCTGGCCGCCGACGAGCGGGATCGGGACGCCGCGGCGCTCGGCTTCTACAACGACTCGTACTGGTTCGACCAGGCGGCCTGCTCGTCGCCGCGGACCGTGTACTGGGTCGGCGACGCCGCGAGCACCGCGGCCGCCCGGGCCGACCTGCTCTCCCGGCTGCGGGCCGTGCTCGATGGCAAGCGGCCGGAGGTGGACGCCGCGATGGCAGTGGAGAAGCGGGTGGCGACGTACGGCCTCGCCATCGAGGGCGCCGCCACGGCCGTTCATTTCGACGGCAACGACCTGGCCACGGTCGACCTGGTCGAGCCCGGCGGCATCCCGCGCCGCTGGCTCGGCGTCGGCACGTTTCCGCAGGCCCGGGTCGACAGCCTGGCCGAACTGGCCCCGGTCGTGGTCCGGCGGGACCAGACGGTGACCTACTTCGGCTTCGATGGCGAGGAACTCGTCGCCTTTGCCCGGATGGTCGCTGGGCGCGGTATCGACCGGATCGTGCCGATCGGCGACGCGCTGAACTTCGCCGCCGTCTGGGACGGCTTCGACCTGATGCACGAGTTCACCCGGATCACCACGGTACGTCGCTGACCCACTGATTTCCCGTAGAGGCAGAAGGGGCCCGGTCACGCCTCGCGTGACCGGGCCCCGTTCGCGTCGTGGGGTGGGCGGTGGCCCGTCACCCGGCGGTGCCGGATGTTGCCGGCACGCCACCCCGGCGCAACTCCCGTGCGGCGGACAGCGCCGCCAGCCCGGCGGCGAGCACGTCGGCGATGGTGAAGATGAGCCGTGAGGCCAGAGCGATGCCGATCGCCGCGCCCACCCCGCCGGCACCCGGCAGGAACGGTGCCAGCGTGGCGACCAGGACGGCCTCCCGGACGCCGAGCCCGGACGGGGAGAGGAACGCGAACATGCCGACCGTCATGGCGATCGCAAACGATCCCACGCAGCGCAGCAGACCCTCGACGCCAGGCGCCGCCTGCGCGTTCGCCAGCAGCCACAGGTGCACACCGAACAGGCCGTAGCCGACGGCGCTCCAGCCCACCACGCGCAGCACGCCCAGCCAGGTGAGCTGGTGCGCCAGCCGCGGCCGGCGCAGCACCCGGAGCGCGACCTGGATGAGCGCGGTGAGTACCCGTGGCACCGCGCATACCAGGGCGACCGGGAAGAGGACCGCAACGATCCAGAGAGCGACCCGGACCGACTCCGCGTACGTGTCGTCGGCGCCGGCCGCCGCCTCCCGCAGCGACGGCAGGCTGAGCAGGCCGAGACCGAGCGCCGCCGTCACGCCGAGACCGAGGGTCACCAGGGTTGCCAGGAAGGCCCGCGCGCGCGGCAGGCCGGCCCGCTTGCTCAGCTCGACCTGGAGTACGTACGCCCACACGCTGCCGGGGATGTACTTGCCGAGCTGCCCCACCAGACAGATGCGCAGCGCGGCAGGCACCGAGACCCGGTGCTCCAGATCGGCCGCCGCCGCCCGCCAGGCCATCGTGTTGGCCACCATGCCGGCGAGCGCGGCGAGCACCGACAGCACCACGGCCTGCCAGGCAAGTCCCTGCCAGGTGGAGCGGACCTGCGGCCACTGGCTGATCAGGCTCCATACCATGCCGACGGCGATGGCGGCGATGACCAGCACTCGGACGCCGAGCGACAACCAGCGCCGGGCACCGCCGGGCGTGGGCGCGTCGGGCGCTGCCTCAGGGACAGCAGTACCGCCGTCCCTGCGCGCGACGGTGTTTACCACAGTTACCTGCCTCTGCGTCGGATTTCGCCCGAACCTGCCGGGTGGGGTGGACACGGCAAGGCACTACACTAGTCCAGGTTTTGTGCCGGCATGCGCCCCGGCACGCCGCTACGTAACCCACGGCGGGGACGCCTGTCGCGTGATGTTTCCCCCGCTGTTACCGTCTGCTCGCTGCCACCGACACCCCTCAAGGAGAGACGTGTGATCCCCATTTCCGTCGTCAGGATCGACGAGGCGGCTGAACAGCTGGTGGTCGAGGTGATCCGTTCGGGCGTCATCGCCCAGGGCCCGATGGTCGCCCGGCTGGAGCGCGAGTTCGCCGCGACCGTCGGCGTGGAGCACGCGGTGGCCGTCAACAACGGCACCACCGCTCTCGTGGCGGCGCTCGAGGTGCTGGACCTGCAGCCCGGCGACGAGGTCGTCACCAGCCCGTTCACGTTCGTCGCCACCCTCAACGCGATTCTCGAGGCGGGCGCGACCGCGCGCTTCGCCGACATCCGCGAGGACGACTTCTGCATGGATCCGGCCGCGCTGGCGGCCGCCATCGGTCCGCGGACGAAGGTCGTCATGCCTGTTCACCTCTACGGGCAGCCCGCCGACATGAACGGCATCCTCCCGCTGGTGCAGCAGCACGGTCTCGGCCTGGTCGAGGACACGGCCCAGTCGCTGGGCGCGACGATCGATGGACGGGGGGCGGGCAGCTTCGGCCTCGGCACCTTCTCGCTCTACGCGACGAAGAACCTCACCACCGGTGAGGGCGGGATGATCACCACCAACGACGCCGGGCTCGCCGATCGGCTGCGGATCCTGCGCAACCAGGGCATGCGGCAGCGCTACCAGTACGAGGTCGCGGGGCACAACTACCGTCTGACCGACCTGCAGGCCGCCCTCGGCATCCCTCAGCTGGCCAGCTACGAGCAGAACGTCCGGCGGCGCAAGGACAACGCGGCCCGGCTCTCCGCCGGGCTGGCGGACGTGCCCGGCCTGCGGCTGCCCGCCGAGCTGCCCGGTCGTTCGCACGTGTGGCACCAGTACACGGTCCTGGTGACCGACGAGGCCGCCGTCGGCCGGGACGAGTTCATCGCGCGGCTCACCGAGCAGGCTGTCGGCTGCGGCATCTACTACCCGAAGACCGTCTACGACTACGACTGCTACCGCGACCATCCCCGAGTCGTCGCCGACCCGGCACCGGTGGCCGACCGGGTGGTACGCCAGTGCGTCTCCCTGCCGGTCCACCACCACCTCACCGATGGTGACGTCGACCGGGTGGTCGAGGCGGTCCGGAAGGCGGCCGGCGCATGACCGCCCCGGTGCGATTCGCGCTCGTCGGCACCGGCACGATGGGCTCGCTGCACGCCCGGGTGATCGCCCAGTCGCCCCGCGCCGAGCTGGCGCTGGTGGTCGAGCCCCGGGAGTCGGTCGGGCGGGAGACCGCTGACCGGTACGGCGCGGCCTGGGCTCCGGACCTGGCCGACCTCTCCAGCGTCGACGCCGTCGTCATCGCCGCGCCGACAGAGCACCATCACGGGCTGGCCGAGCAGGTGCTCGCCGCCGACAAGCCGCTGCTGATCGAGAAGCCGGTCTGCGGCAGCCTGGTCGAGACCGAGGAGATCGTCGCCGACGCCGAGAAGCGCCGGCTCCCGCTCCTGTGCGGCCTGCTCGAGCGCTTCAACCCGGCAGTGCTGACCGCGCTGGCGCTGGTGCACAAGCCGGTCCACCTCACCGTCACCCGGCACTCGCCCTACGCGCCCCGGATCCGCACCGGCGTGGCCTGGGACCTGCTGGTACACGACGTGGATCTCACCATCCAGGCCTTTGGCGGGCAGGAGCCGGTGTCCGTCCGCGGATCGCTCGGCTACTTCCACCCCGACTCCGTGCCGGGCGCTGAGGACGTGGCCGAGGCCGTGCTCACCTTCGGCAACGGCGCG
Source organism: Micromonospora sp. SL1-18 (assembly GCF_047921505.1). Lineage (NCBI taxonomy): Bacteria > Bacillati > Actinomycetota > Actinomycetes > Micromonosporales > Micromonosporaceae > Micromonospora > Micromonospora sp. SL1-18. Next base: position 150,581 of record NZ_JBLROA010000003.1, read on the forward strand.
CTGGCCAACGTGTCGGCCAGCCGGATCGGCCAGCGGAAGGTGCGTACGCTGGTGATCAGCGAGGTGGACCGGCTGATCGAGGCGGACCTGATCCGCAAGGACGTGACCATCTACCGGCACGTCTCGCTGGACGCCGCCACGCCGGACGGCCGGGGCTACCGCCAGCAGAGCATCATGGAGGTGCCCGAGCTGATCTCCAACCGGGAGCCGCTCGCCGCCCAACTCGACCACTTCCTCGACATCCTCGCCGGCAAGGTCGACGCCGACGTGGAGCGCCAGCGGATCCTGCCCGCCCACCGCGCGGTCGCCAGCATCATCGAGGACACCGCCCGCTGATCGGCGGGAGCTGGCGGGCCCCGACGATCAGCGGCCCGCCCAGCTCCCGCCAGGCGTCAGTTTTTCCGCGTATGCTCGTCGAGCCGTCGCCGGGGCCGGTCGACGTGCGTTCCCAGTCGGACCTGAGTACGAGGATGCCCGTGTTGAAGGCTGGACACGCAATCGTGGAGTCGGCGGAGGAGCCGCAGCCCTGGCCGGAACGGCCTGCCGGTCCAGCACGGCGCGGGCGCTCCGTCGTGGCGGGGTTGCCGCGGTTCTTAACCGACCTCGCGGTGCTCGAGTTCGCGCTGTTCACCGTCCTCTACCACGCGGCGTTCCTGTTCACCCTGCGTCCGTCGGCGATCTTCACGCTCTGGCTGGTCAGCTCCGGGGTGCTCGCCGTGCTGGGGGTGGCCGTCGTCGTCCGCCGCCGGCGGGCCGCCGGCGGACCGGCCGAGCGGGACGCCGTACCGGCACCGGCCGACGCCCCGGGAAGCGCGGCTGACCCGGCCGGGCCGCGGCCGACGCGGCGGTGGTGGTGGTTCGCCCTCGCGGCGGCGGTCCTGGCCGCCGTCACGGCCGGCCTCAACGGCCTGCCGTGGTGGATTCCGGCGCTGCTCGGGCTGGCCGCCTCCGTGCCGATCGTCCTGCTGGCCCGGCGTCGCTGGCTGGCCACCCCCGTCACCGGTGACGGGGAGCCGCCGGCCACCGCCGGGCAGGCCGTTTACGCGCTGGTCGTCTCGGTGCTGGTCGCGATCTCCTCGTTCTTCATGGCCCGCAACTCGATGGACGACGTCTTCTACGTCGGCAAGTCGGTGTGGGTGGCGGACCGGGACATCGTCCCGCTGCGGGACTTCCTCTTCACCGAGGGTGTCGCCCCGGCGATGACCACCCAGCCGCCGATTTCCTCCATCGAGGTCTTCGCCGGCGCGCTCGGGCACTTTCTGGGCATCCACGGCGCCACGGCCCTCTGGTACGTGCTGCTGCCGGTCCTCGCCGTGTTGGCGGTGCTGGCGCTGTGGCGGCTGGTGCACCGCTGGGCGCCGCGCCGCCCGGTGCTGGCCTTCACCGTCGCCATCGCGTACCTCTATCTGGTGGTCGGGGCGGACGCCGCGCTCGGCAGCTTCCACCTGCCCCGGCTCTACCAGGGCAAGGGCATGTTCGTCTCGGCGGTCGTCCCGCTGATGTGGGTCTACCTCACCGACTGGTTCGAGTCGCGGTCCCGCTGGAAACTGTTCCTGATCGGTGCGCTGTCGGTGGTCGCCACCGGGCTCAGCTCGACGTCCGCGATCATCCTGCCGATCCTGGTCGGCGCCGCGGCGCTGGTAATGATCATGGTCGGTCGGTGGCGGGACGCCCTGCTCGCGTCCGTGGCCGCGGTCGCGTACCCGATCGGCGCGGTGGTGGTGGCTCGGCTCCTACTCGGGCCGGTGTCCGAGGCCGGCGGGGAGACGCAGTTCTTCGACGCCGAGGGCACCTACCGGCGGACCCTGCTCGTTGGGGTGCTCGGCGTCATCGGTGGGCTGGCGCTCTGGTGCGCCCCGATGATCCTTCGGCGGCGGACTCCGCAGCTGTTGGCCGCCGGCGCTGCTCTGGCCATGAGCGTGCTGTTCGTGCCCGGGGTTCTGGAGACGCTCGGCGCGGTGAGCGGCGTGTCCGCCGTGCTGTGGCGCGTCCCCTGGATTCTGGCCCTGCCCGGTCTGATCGGCATCCTCTGCACCGTGCAGGTGCCGCCGCTGCGACGGTTTGCCAGCGGAGTGATCGCCGCCGCGATGGTCGCGTCCTTCGCCGTCTTCGGCGTGCCGATGTGGTCGCCGGAGAGCTTTGTCGAGGTGGCGTCGCACCCGATCTGGAAGCTTCCGCAGGAGCGGCAGGAGCGGGTCCTCTGGATGCGTGGGCTCGACCGGCCGGACGGGCTGCTGCTCGCCCCGACCACGCTGATGCGGATCGCGCCCATCATCGACAGCCGTCTGCGTGTGGTGAACCCGCGCGACGATTATCTGCTGGAGTACGACCAGAACTCCGACTTCGTGAAGGACCGCCTCCTGCTCACCGCGTTCGCCGACGGCCAGGACGTGCCGCTGTCGGACGTCAACACGGCGTTGCGCCGGCAGAACGTGACCACCATCTGCGTGTACTCCGGCAACCGGGTCGCCCGGGATGCCGCCGTGCTGTTCGGCCTCGAGGAGTTCGCCAAGCGCCAGGCACCCGGTGCCATGCGCTGCTTCCGACGCGGCTGAGGGGGGCTCGGGGCCCTGGAATGAATCGGACGAGGCCTACCGGACACCCCCATCACGGCCACTTATCGCATTGAGCTATCGTCGCTGCGGCCCTCCCGCGGTCCCGGTGGCACACTGGGTTCGGAGAGCTGCGCCAGCGCGTACGCAGGCGGATGCCAGGGTTAGCCGGTGCGGCAGGAGGTATGCCGGTCCGAGCTTCCCATCGGCCCGTGGGGATCGGCCGTCATCGACCTCGTAGGGAGTACGGCTTTGTTCGGCACGTTGGTTCAACGGTTCGGCGTCGCGGCACGTGGCGCCGTTCTGGTGCTCGGCTACCTGGTGGCGCTCGTCGCGGGCGGATTCGGCGTCGTCTGGCTGTTCGCGCTCGCCGGCGCCGCCGCGGTGCTCGGCGAGTTCGCGGTGAAGCGCTGGTCGGAGCCCTCGTTGAACCTACTGGAGAAGATCGGCCTCGGTCGGGCGTACCGGCAGCTCACCCGGGACCTGGCGACCGTGCTGCTGATCCTCGCCGCGGTCCGTCCGGACGCACCGCGGATGCTGCTGCTGACTGTGCTGGTGGCCGCGGTGTGGGTGATCTCGATCTTTGCCGGCGCGCTGAACACGATGATCGACCGGCGGAACCCGGTCTCCGTGCTGGTCCGCAACATCGAAGTCGGCCCGATGCGCTTCGCGCCCCAACCGCCGTGGTGGGCCGCCAGCGTCGCCGGTGAGCGGCTGCCGTTCCTGAACGTGTTGCTGATCCCCGGCGCGGTCGCCGCCGCGGTCGCCGACGACGTGGCCCCCGTCCTGATCGCCGGGGCGGTCGCCGCGCTGGTGAGCGCCGTCGTCGGCCTGGTGGTCGCGCTGACCTGGCTGCACGGCCGGGGCAGGGGGCAGGGCAAGGGCGCCCTGCTGCCGGGGGTGCAGGCTTGGCTGGACACCCACCGGCCGGAGGTGGCCCTCTACTTCGCCGGGCCCGCCAAGGACGTCTACCAGGCCAACATGTGGCTGGCCCCGACCGAGGCGCTGGAGCGCCCGGCGGTGGTGCTGATGCGCAGCCGGGAGGCGTTCCAGGAGATGGCCGACACCCGGCTGCCGGTGATCTGCGTGCCCGCCAGCGTGGACTTCATGAACCTGGAGTTCGGCAGCGTCCGCGCCACGCTCTACGCCGCCAATGTCGGCGCGAACATCCACATGCTTCGCGAGCCCGGCATGAAGCACGTCTTCGTCGGGCACGGCGACAGCGACAAGCAGGCCAGCGTCAACCCGTACAGCAAGGTGTACGACGAGGTCTGGGTGGCCGGCCTGGCCGGACGGGAGCGGTACGCCCGGGCCGGGGTCGGGGTCCGCGACGACGACATCGTCGAGATCGGACGGCCGCAGCTCGCTGGGGTGCACACCTTCGGCGCGGAGTCGGTCGACCGGCCGTTCACCGTGCTCTACGCCCCCACCTGGGAGGGCTGGCTGGACGACGACCCGTACCACACCTCGCTGGTGCTGATGGGGGAGCGGATCGTCAGGGGCCTGTTGACCAGCCGCCCGTCGGTCCGGCTGATCTACAAGCCGCACCCGCTGACCGGCTCCCGGTCCAAGGAGGCCAAGGCCGTGCACCAGCGTGTGGTGGGGCTGATCCGGGCGGCCGGCGGCGACCCCGACGCCACCTCGTTGGACGGTGACGGCCACCGGGTGGTCACCGGGCGCACGCCGGCGCTGTTCGACTGCTTCAACCAGACCGACCTGCTGATCAGCGACGTGTCCAGTGTGGTCTCCGACTTCGTGCAGAGCCAGCGGCCGTACGTGGTGGCCAACCCGAGTGGGCTGCCGGAGGACGACTTCCGGCGCAACTTCCCGACCGCGCGGGCCGCGTACCTGCTCTCCGCCGACTGCGGGGAGTTGGAGAAGATCCTCGCGCTGTCCCGGGCCGGGGACGACCCGATGACCGAGGCGCGGCGGGAACTGAAGGAGTACCTGCTCGGCCCGGCCGGGTCGAGCCCGATGGAGCGGTTCCGGGCGGAGATCGGCCGGCTCTGCGGCTGACCGGCCCAAAGCGGGGCGGCGGGACGGGACACCCGGTCCGCCGCCCTTTCCCGCCCCCGGAGCGCACCTTTCCGACCGGTTCCCGCGTACGCCCGCGCCTGTCCGCGGGGAGCGGGCATGCTCGGGTGGAGGCCGCGGAGGGATGGCGATGCAGAACTACGACGATGACTGGACCGACGGCCAGCGGGCCGTCTACGACGAGTGCTACCAGGCCGGCGCCGAGTGGGCGGGCGACCCGGACACCCCCAGCGAGGACCTCCAGACCGTGATCAACCTCGGCCAGGCGGACGACGACACCTTCGGCGACTCGGAAACGGACTTCCCTCCGCTGGTCGACGCCGTCACCCAGGCCACCGGGGAGAACGTGACGAGCGTGCCGGCCAGCCACGACGACCCGGGCTTCCGGGGCTTCGCCGACGGCGTCCGCGACGCGACCGCCGACGAGGTCTTCGGTCTCTGAGCAACCCCGGGCATTCCCGTCCCGCCGGCACTTCTGCCACCATTCCAGGGCAGCACGTCGAGCGGATGGAGGCACGGGTGCGGATCCTCCTGGTCGAGGACGACAGCCGGGTGGCCGGGGCCCTGTCGTCCGCGCTGACCCGGCGCGGTTACGAGGTGGAGCACGCCGCCACCGTCGAGGCCGCGCTCTCCGCCGCCCCCTGCGACCTGGTGCTGCTCGACCTGACCCTGCCCGACGGGGACGGCACCGACCTGTGCCGGGAACTGCGCCGGCGCAGCAGTCAGCTCGGCATCATCGCGGTGACCGCCCGGGGTGAGGAACGCGACCGGGTGCTCGGCCTGCGGCTGGGCGCGGACGACTACGTGGTCAAGCCGTTCTCGATGGTGGAGCTCCAGGCGCGGATCGAGGCGGTGCTGCGCCGGACGGCGCACACCGCGCCGGAGCGCAACCTGATCGAGACGGGCCGGGTCCGCATCGACGTGGGCGGCCGGACGGTCAGCGTGGCCGGCCGGCCGGTGGCGCTGACCCGCAAGGAGTTCGACATCCTCGTCTCCCTGGCCCGGCAGCCCGGGGTGGCGGTGCCCCGGGACCGGATCCTGCTGGACGTCTGGGGCACCACCTGGGCCGATCGGCACACGGTGGAGGTGCATGTCGGTTCGCTGCGCGGCAAGCTCGGCGATCCGACGCTGGTGGAGACCGTACGCGGGGTCGGCTACCGGCTCCGCGGCGAGTAAGGAGGCGCGGGTGCGTCGCCGGCTGGTGATCAGCTACCTGCTGCTGATGGTGCTGGTGCTGTTGGCCCTGGAGACACCTCTGGCGGCCACCCTGGCCACCCGGGAGACCGATCGGGTCCGCGCCGACCGGCTTGCCGACGCCACCAGGTTCGCGTCGCTCGCCAACCCCGCACTGCGTGGGGGCGGGTCCGGCCCGCTCGACGGGGAACTGGCCGCCTACGACGACCTGTACGGCGTCGGGGCCGCCGTGGTCGACCGCGACGGGCGTACCGTGGTCGCCTCGAAGAGCTGGGGGCCCGGCCCGGCTACCAGCTCGGCGGTGGAGATCGCGCTGGCCGGTCAGCAGTTCAGCGGGCCGGAGTCGATGTTGCCGTGGCTGGACGAGCCGGTGGTGGTGGCGGTTCCGATCAACGACGGCGGCGAGGTGCTCGGGGCGGTGGTCACCGCCACCCCGGCGGGCAAGCTGCGGCGTATCGTCGCCTCCTGGTGGCTGCTGCTCGCGGCGACCGGCCTGCTCGCGGTGCTGGCCTGCGTCTCCACCGCGTTCGGGCTGGCCGGCTGGGTGCTGCGCCCGGTCACCGAGCTGGACGCGGTCACCCACGAGATCGCCGAGGGTGACGGCACCGCCCGGGTACGCCTCCGGCTCGGCCCGCCGGAGTTGCGCCGGCTCGCCGCCAGCTTCAACAACATGGCCGACGTGGTCTCCGACGTGATGGCACGGCAGCGGGCGTTCGTGGCGCACGCCAGTCACCAGCTGCGCAACCCGCTGACCGCGTTACGGCTGCGGGTGGAGGAGCTGGGGCCGAGCCTGACCGACGCCGACGGCCGCGCCGAGCACCGGCTCGCGCTGGAGGAGACCGACCGGCTGGCCACGCTGCTCGAGGCGCTGCTCACCCTGGCCCGCGCCGAGCGCGCGGAGAACCAGCGGGTGGCCGTCGACGCCGCCGAGGTGGCCGCCTCCCGGGTGGCCGCCTGGGAGCCACTGGCCCGGCACCGGTCGGTCGCCCTGCGGCTCGACACCGCCGACGTTCCCGCGTACGCCCGGACCGTGCCGACCGCCGTCGATCAGGCACTCGACGCGCTGATCGACAACGCGGTCAAGTTCAGCGGCGCCGGGGGAGAGGTGACGGTGACCGTACGCGCGGCCGACGGCGGGATCGTGCTGCAGGTGCGGGACACCGGCCCCGGCATGACGGCCAGCCAGCTCCACCAGGCCACCGAGCGGTTCTGGCGGGCGCCGGACGTGCAGAACGTCGACGGCGCCGGCTTGGGCCTGACCATCGTCGCGGTGCTGGTCGACGCCTCCGACGGCCGGCTGACGATGCGCCAGGGCGATCCCCGGGGGCTGGTCGCCGAGGTCTGGTTCCCAGCGCCGGAGGACCTGGTCGTCGAGCCGACGGCCACCGAGCCGTACACCGTCGAGGCGGGCCGCAACTGAGCTGGCTCGGGCGGGTCAGGGCTTTGTCGACCGGTACCAGTCGACCGCACCGGGATGCAGCGGCAGCGGAGTGGTGGCGATCGCCGACCGGGGGCTCATCCGGCCGGCCGCCGGATGCGCTGCGGCCAGCTCCTCCCGGCGCTCCATCAACAGCCGGGTCACGTCCCGGACCAGTGCCTCCGGCAGGTCCGCCCGGACGATCAGGTAGTTGGGGTTGGCCACCGTGCTGATCGGGTTCACCCCGTACACCGAGCGGGGGATGTCCCGCGTCACGTAGACCTGCCCGTACCCGCGGCGCAGTGGTTCGGTCCACTCGCCCAGGTCGATCATGCGGATGGCGGTGCTGTCGGCGAGCTCCGCCACGCCCCGGACCGGCAGCCCTCCGGAGAAGAAGAACGCGTCGATCCGGCCGGCACGCAGCGCCGCGACCGAGTCGTCCAGGCTCAGATGTTCCTGGCGTACCTGGTCGCCGCCCAGCTGGGCCACATCCAGCAGCCGGGTCGCGGTGACCTCTGTGCCGGAGCCGTCGGCGCCCACCGACACCCGCCGCCCCCGCAGGTCGGCCAGCGTCCGTACCGGGCCGCCGGCGGTGGTGACCAGGTGCAGCAGGTCGTCGTAGACGCGGGCCACGGCGAGCACGGCGGGATGCTCCGAAGGGTGCGGCGGCAGCACGTCGGCCTGGGTGAAGCCCAGCTCCGCCTCGCCGGAGCCGACCAACCGGACGTTCTGCGCGGAGGCGGCGGTGACCACCACGCTGGCCCGCACCCCGGGCAGCTCCCGGTTGAGGATGGTGGCCAGCGACTGGCCGAAGGCGTGGTAGACGGCGGTCCGGCTGCCCGTGGCGATCCGGATCTGCACCGGCTCCGTCGGCTCGTCCCGGCACGCGGCGAGCCCGGCGAGGGCCGACACCAGCAGCATCAGCACGGCCACGGGCCCGGCGGCGCGGCGCCGGCCAGGCACACTCCAGTGTCGGCTCACGGGCAGCACTGTGCGACGCGCACCGCCCGTCGCGCAAGCCCGGCTGGTCAGCCGCTGTCCGTGGCGGGCGACCGGTCAGCCGCCCGTGGCGGCGGTGAGGCTCAGCCGCCCGTGGCGGCCGTGACGCTCAGCCGCCCGTGGCGGTCGTCCGGCTCAGCAGGCCACCGCCGGCGTGAGGGCGGCGCTGTCGACGATCCGCATCCGGTGCGGGCCGTTGGCGACGCTCACCAGGAAGCAGCCGGCACCGGGCCGGAGCGTGGCTGTGACCTCCAGCAGCGCCGCGCCGCGCACCAGCACCGCGGCCAGGTCGCGGTCGGCCAGCCGGACGCCGAGGCAGTGCCGGCGGACGTGCCGCCCGCCGGCCAGCAGCGCCGCGCGCCAGGCGGCCGAGGCCAGCCGGGACCGCCAGATCTGCCGCGCCCGGGAGGCGCCGGGGACCGGGCCGCCGAGCAGCTCCCGCCGGCCCTGCCGCCAGGCGCTCCCCAGCAGGGTCGCGTACGCCGACCGGTACTCCCGGGAGATCCACAGCCGGTGCAACTCGTAGCGGCGGCGCAGGCCGCCGGTGGTCAGCTCGTGCTCCACCGGCATGTCGAGCCGGCCGAGCAGCTGCCGCATCCGGTGCGCCGCGTGCTCGCGGTTGAACTCGGCGACCCCGCCCCGGTACGTCTCGACGTCGAGCCGGCGGGTGCCGGTGGCTGGGGGCGGGGTGCACCGCACCAGGCAGGCGATCTCGAACGCGTCGGCCAGGGTCGACCAGTCCAGCGGTGCCGGCGACGACGGGCGGGGCCGGTCGAGCAGTGTGGTGGACTCGGGGGCCATCGGAGGGACTCCTTGTCGACGGGGTTCCCCTACCGTGACCCCGCCGCCGGCACGGCGAAACCGCTGCGCCCGAGCCTTGAGGAAAAATTGCGGCTACAGCGCGGTCACCACGACGTCGAGCTGGCGTGGCCGCCCGGTCACCGTCGGCTGCTCCTCGACCGTGTACTTGAGGTCCCGCAGCGCCCCGACCAGCGCGTCGGCGCTGCGCGGTCGGACGCCCGCGGTCAACAGGTCGCGGACCAGCCGCCCCTTGGTGGCCTTGTTGAAGTGGCTCACCACCGAGCGGGTCGGCACCGGCGTCGACGCGCGCTCGTGCAGCACCCGGACCGTCACCGTCCGCTCCGCGACCGCCCCGCGCGGCGCCCAGGTGGCCGCGTACGCGCCCGAGCGCAGGTCCAGCACCGGACCGTTGCCGGCCGCCGCCACCATCGCCGAGGCCAGCACCCGGCGCCAGTACGTCGACAGCGCGCCGATGCCCGGCAGCCGTGCCCCGACCGGGCAGCGGTAGGGCGGGATCCGGTCGGTGAGGCGTACCGCGCCCCAGAGGCCGGAGCTGACCAGCACGCAGCGGCGGGCCAGCCGTTCCGCCGCCGGGGGCAGCGAGGCCAGGTCGAGCGCCTCGTAGAGCACCCCGGTGTAGATCCGGCCGGCCGGCGCGGTGGCCGCCTCGCGCAGCCGGGCGTTGCGGCGCAGCTCGCCGCGCTGCCCCTCGCTCAGGCCCAGCGCGGCCCGGGCCGCCGCCTCGTCCGGCCCGGCGCAGAGCGCGACCAGGGCGGTCAGCACCTCGTCCCGGGCCGGGGTCAACTCCGGCAGGGAGAGCCGGGACAGGTCCAGCCGGCGGCCGGTGCCGGCCTCGGCCTTCCCCTCGGACGGGGGCAGCAGGATGAGCACCGGCCCAGGGTACGGCCCGGGCTCAGCGCCACGGCCGCAGGGCGATCGGCGGGTGGTACACCCGGTGGTCGCCGACCTCGGCGACCACGGCCGCGTCGGCCCCGGAGCCGAGCAACAGGCGCAATGTCTGTTCCGCCGGCGACCCGACCTTCAGCACGTACCCGGGCCGCTCCGCCCGCCCCACCCGCTTCCAGTACGCGGGGTAGCGGTTCTGCCCCGGCGTCAGGTTCCCGTCGAGGACCCCGCAGACCACCGCCTCGCCGGTGTTGAAGATCAGCCGGTTGCAGGTCCAGTAGTCCCCGTACACCTCGTGCAGGCCGGCCCGGCGGACCGTGTCGGCCAGCTCCCGGGCCCGCCGATCCTCGGCCCGCACGGACGGCGCGTCGGCGACGAACGCCACGGTGGCCGCCACCATCACGGCGGTCCACGCGGCCAGCACGACGCCCGCCGTCGCGCCCCCGATCCGGGCCGTCACACCCGTGGCGGCCCGGCACGCGTGCGCGGCGGGCAGCCAGAGCGGCCAGAGCACCGCCGGCAGCGAGATCTGCAGCACCGACAGGTAGCGGGCGTTGCCCAGCGGGTCGGTCGCGGAGAGCGCGCTGTGCACGTACCCGAGCAGGGTCAGCGCGGCCCCGACGACCAGAGCGAGCTGCGCGACCGCCCGGACCCGCGCGGGGCCGCCCGCCGCCCGCCGGTAGGCGACCAGCCCGAGCACGGCGGCGGCCACCAGCAGCGCCAGGTAGAACGGACCGAACCACACCAGCCACCGCGGGCAGCCGGCCGCCGGGCAGAGCCCGCTGGCCAGCGGCACCCCCTCCAGCAGCCCACCGCGTACCCGCTGCGGCCAGGACGGCGTCGCGCCCGGCATCGTGCTGATCTTCTGGAACACCGACAGCGAGTCCTGCCCGGGCGGGGCGTCGAGATTGTCTTTGATCATCGGGGCGACCCCGGCCAGGAACCCGGCCACCAGCAGCAACCCCGGCCAGCCGACCAGGTCCCGGGGCGCCGCCCAGACCAGCAGCACCCCGGCCACCGCCAGGTACGGCACGATCAGCCAGTCCGACCACAGGGCGAGCCCGGCGAGCAGCCCGAACACACCGGTGGCGAGCCAGCGGTGCCGCACCCGGCGTTCGCCGAGGGCCACCGCGATCAGCAGCATCGCCACCACCGCCGGCTTCACCTCCGGCCGCCCGCCCACCACGGTGAGCTGGTCCCGGACCACCCGCTCCGAGCCGAGCGCCAGCAGCCCGACCACGAAGACGGCCAGCCAGGGGGAGAAGAGCCGGCGGGTCAGCCGGTAGGCCAGCCAGAGGAAGACCGCGTACAGCGCCAGCAGCGGCAGCCGCAGCACCGGCCAGCTCGGCCCGGCCCACCCGACCAGCGGGGCGGCCAGGTATGACTCCAGCATGCCCATGTAGCGCTGGCCGTAGAGGAACACCGGCCGCTCGTGGTTGTGGGCGATGTGCAGGGCGGCGAGGCCGAACGTGGCCTCGTCGCTGTTCGGGCCGGGCAGCGTGAACAGCGTCAGGACCAGCCGGTAGCCGACCCCGGCCAGCCCGAGCAGCAGCGCGACCAGCGCCGGGCGGTCGAGCGTCGGACGCCACCGCCCCGGTCTCCGTACTGGTGCCGCCACGGCCAACGCCCCCGTCGTCGCCTGCGACCGCAGTCTGTCACGAGGCCGGGCCGTGCCGGGCCGGATCCGTGAGGTCGACTCGCGTGACCTCGTGCGGCCGGTTGTGGCAGGGTGACAGCGTGCCAGCCATACCCGCCGGAGAACTCGCCGTTCCGCGGCTGCACCGGGCCGCCCGGATCGAGGACGCCGTGCACGGTCTGCTGGAACGCCGGCTACGCCGCACCGGCTGGAAGATCAACATCATCGCGTACGCCGGTTACGGCGCCCCGGGCTGGGCGCGGGTGCTCTGCCGGGTGCTGCTTGGCCGCCCGGACGTCCGGCAGCGGGCCCGGCCGGAGAAGGTCCGCGGCTGGCGCAGCTTCGCCACCCTGCCCGCCAAGTACGCCAGGGTGACCATCGAGGTCGGCGACGTACGCCAGGAGGCGACCGCGGACCGCAGCGGTTTCGTCGACACCGTCATCGAGGCCGACTTCACCCCCGGCTGGGGCTGCGTACGCCTCAGCGTGCCCGACGCCGAGCCGGTCGAGGCCCTGGTCCGCGTCCTCGACCCGGACGTCCGGTTCGGCATCCTCTCCGACATCGACGACACGGTCATGGTCACCGCGCTGCCCCGGCCGCTGCTCGCCGCCTGGAACACTTTCGTCCTCGACGAGCACGCCCGGGCCGCGGTGCCCGGCATGGCGGTCCTGTACGAGCGGCTGGTCACCGCACACCCCGGCGCCCCCGTCTTCTACCTGTCGACCGGCGCCTGGAACGTCGCGCCGACGCTCACCCGGTTCCTGTCCCGGCACCTCTACCCGGCGGGGCCGCTGCTGCTCACCGACTGGGGGCCGACGGCCGACCGGTGGTTCCGCAGCGGCAAGGAACACAAGCGGGCCACCCTGGCCCGGCTGGCCCAGGAGTTCCCGGACGTACGCTGGCTGCTGATCGGCGACGACGGGCAGCACGACCAGGAGATCTACCGCGAGTTCGCCGCCGCGCACCCGGACAACGTGGCCGGCGTGGCGATCCGCCGGCTCTCGCCCACCCAGTCGGTGCTCGCCGGCAGCCTGCCTGCCCCGCCCGACCGCCCCTCCGCCGGACCGGTCGGGCAGAAGTGGCTCTCCGCACCGGACGGGGCGGGCCTGTGGAAGCTGCTGCGGGACGCGGGCCTGGTCTGAGCTACGCCGGTCAGGATGCGTTCGACGCCGCCATGGGAAAATTTGCTCGTCGAAGCGGGGCTGGCGGTTGGCGGCAGACGATGTGCCGCTACCGCTCGGTTGCGCCCTAGGGTGCGAGAATGCCAGCCATGACGACCGTGTTGGACCGGGAGATGTACAGCGAGGCCGAGGCGGCGCGGCTGCTCCGGATCAGCCAGTCGACGCTGCACTACTGGCTGGAGGGCGCGCAGGTCGGCGACAAGAGCTACAAGCCGATCCTCCGCGACCAGCCACGAGGAACCCGCACGGTGACCTGGGCCGAGTTCGTCGAGGCGGGGTACCTCCGGGAATATCGGCGTACCCACAAGGTTGCGATGGCGGAGCTGCGTAAATTCGTCGAACTGCTGCGGGAGAAGTTCGGGGTGCCGTATCCCCTGGCCGACCGCCGGCCGTTCGTCTCCGGCCGAGATCTCGTCTACGACGTGCAGACCGCCGCAGGTCTCGGTGTCGATTTCTGGTTGGTGACGGTGGCCGACGACCAGCTCATGTTGACCACTCCTGCGGACTCCTTCAACCGTCGCATCGATTGGGATGACAACACCGCCGTCGGATACCGTCCCGATGCCAATCCGGAGTCACCAGTCCGGGTGCGCCCCGATACCCGGTTTGGCAAGCCTTCTGTCAATGGCGTGAGCACCGAGGTCATCGCCGAGCAGCACGACGCCGGTGAGGAGCGGGATGCCATCGCGGAGATGTACGCCCTCAAGCGCGCCGACGTCGACTGGGCGCTCGCGTACGAGTTTTCTGTCCGCGCAGCCACTCGCGCCGCGTGAGCCGGGTAAAGCCTTCCGATGTCCGGTTCTACTTCGACGCGGACATTCGTGGTCTCGGAATCCTGCTGGCCGGCATCCGACCCGATGTCACCTATCCGGGTGATCCCGGTGGCGAGATTCATAAGCGATTCCGCCCACCCTGCGTCGTCAAGGACGTCTCCACTCCGGACGATGTCTGGATCCCGCAGGTCACGAAGGAGAGTTGGCTGATCATCACCCGCGATCGGCACATCCGCTCCCGGCCGCGCGAGATTGCCGCAGTCCGCGCCTACGGGGCCCGGATGGTGGCTCTCACGGCGGCTGAGGCCACCAACACCTTTCATCAACTCGAGGTCGTGATGTGCCGTTGGCGGGACATACTCCGGTGTCTAGACCGTACGGGCCCGTTCATCTATACCGCGACCCGCTCCACGTTCGAGCGCGTCCCAATCTGAGGCCAGGCCAGGCCAGGAGAGTTGGATGGTGTGCAGCGCTGTCGAGCTGATGGCGTAGACGGATCGCGGGAGGCCGGGCTGGCACGAAGCGCGGGGCTGGCGGTTGGGTCACGCCCGCAGACCACATAGCCCATCACGACAGGTGAGCTAGTGTCCTGCGCTTGAAATGCGTTGAAGAAATCGTCCA